>VFHG01000054.1 GCA_009392075.1 SAR202 cluster bacterium | reverse complement strand
TCCCTCCAATAGACACTTTAGATTCCCATTCCTAAATTGACTGCAGAAAGCCTTGCCCAGGATGGAGGAGATGGTCGAGCATTCTCACCTGAATATGCGCTCCTACGAGCGCGAACCTGAAACGTAGAAGGGTAAGTTGGTCCAGGGCTATTTGCCGAGGCCACGATGCCTCTCGGTCGAATTCTCCTGCAAACATTCCTTCAATTCGAGCAATGAACTGAGCAGCCCATCATTAGAGCACGCCTGTAGCTGCTCGATTGTGTTCGAACCGTTGGTAACCGCGAGCGTCAGCCCGCAACCAGCGTTTCGGCCCTCCTCGAGATCTACGGGCGTATCACCGATTTTGATCACACTGCGAGGGTCTTCGATACCTGTCGCCGCCATGATTCGCCGGATCATGTCCGGTGCGGGTCGGCCATTCGCGACTTCGTCACTCGTAACGGAAGCTTGAATAAATGTATCAGGCGTCCCTACGTACCGCGAATCCAAACCTTGATCCCATTCCAGCCTGCGAAGGATGATATTCGTCACCTCGCGATAAAAACCCGTTGTTAATCCGATGGAGATCCCCTGGCGCCGTAACCACCCGAAGCATTCCAGACAGCCTTCCGTTGGCACGACTGGAACAGTCCGATAATACTCTTCCAGAATCCGGCGAAATTCCGCGAACGACGCCTCAATCCGAGACGGCAAATCGATGGATTGATGTCGCGACTGATCGGTCCAGAGCCGTACGAACACTTCACGTTTCGACAGGCCCCGTAACGGCTGGTACTGTTCCGGGGTAAATTCCAGGCCGGTATTTTGCCCAGCCTGGATAAAAATGGATCTCACCTCATTCCTGTCCGTGACCGTGGTCCCCGCCATGTCGAAGACGGCCAAACGAAACGGTATCATCTGTTCTATCACCTTTAGGGAATTGTGTGCGTGAGAGCACGGTTACGAGATCATCGTCGCGAGACTTAACCGATGATATCAGCGGATGGGATGGCCGTTACCCTATCACTATCAATGCGCCAATGACTAAGATCCAGAGTAATGCCGGAATAATTGTCACACAAGCGGGCTGGTCTAAAGGTGAACGTCCTCGAGTAGGCATATCTAGACCCTGTCACTTAGAGAATTGCGCCTCCCGGCCGGTCACCGGAGGCCCCAGACAAACTCGATGCTGCACCGCTGGGCTGGAGTTTGCAATAAGGACTTCGGTTAACTAAACTTCCACAATCTATTTTTACCTTTGGGGAGTTCGAATATGCTATTCCATGTAACCGTAGACCACAGCCCAGAAACTTGCCCTGTTGTAAACAACACTCCAGAAAAAAGGATAACGGCAGAGGGTGCGGCAAAAGCAGGAGTGAAGCTAGTGCTTGCTCTAGGCGGTAGAGCACAACATTGCACGATTTATGTGGTAGAGGCCGACGATATAAACAAGTTGTACGATTTCCTGAACCCAGCGCTTAGTTGGGCCAAGTGCGATATTATGCCAGTTAGGGAGATGCAAGACTAACCTTTCAGATTCGGTTATTGTCCCGTTCGGCAGATCCTTCCCCAAGAGTCATCGTTCACGATGGCGGTGGTCTTTTTCTATTGCCCGAACTTCGGCCAAGATGTAGCATCCTCGAAACACCTGAAACCAAACCCACTATAACGAGGTTGACCATGCGTGTTGCAGGGAAAGTAGCCCTGATCAGCGGTGGAGCCGGGGGCATTGGAGCAGCCACGGCCAAGTTGCTGGCCAAGGAAGGCGCGGCCGTGGTGATAGCAGATCTTCTGGAAGATGAAGGCCGGGCCACCGAAACCTCCATCGCCGAGTCTGGCGGCCGGGCCTTGTTTGTTAATCTGGACGTCACCAGTGAAGACAGTTGGAATAGTGCTGTTCAGTCCGCAGTGTCCAGTTTTGGTAAGTTGGATATCCTGGTCAACAACGCCGGGGTCAGCCACCGCGCGGGAGTGGAACAGACCACATCAGAAGCCTGGGATAATGTAATGGATGTGAACGTGAAGGGCGTGTTTCTGGGCACCAAGGCGGCCATCCCAGAGATGCGAAAGGCCGGTGGCGGCTCTATAATCAACATCTCTTCCATCTATGGCATGGTAGGCAGCGTGACGTCAGCTGCCTACCATGCTTCCAAGGGCGCGGTCCGAATCTTCAACAAATCCACCGCCATCCAATACGCATCCGAGAACATACGGGCCAATTCGGTCCATCCCGGTTTCGTCGATTCACCCATGACCCGGGCCCACCATGACAACCCTAATATCCACGAAGAACGGGTGGCTAAGATGCCGCTGGGTCGTATGGGCCTGCCTGAAGACATCGCGGCAGGAATCCTGTACTTAGCTTCGGACGAGTCGTCATTCGTAACCGGCGCGGAACTGGTGATCGACGGCGGCATGACCGCACAATGATCGACTCAACTTGGAATGGATGATGTTATAGATTCGTAACCCTGCGGTTATTAATCAACAAAATGTGGGGCGATACTTACCCGTCTTGATAACGGTCCTCGAGGCGAACGGATTCCCTGCATGCCGTTGACTGAAGGTTCTGAAGGAACTGAATGGCCCACAGGGGGCAAAGGCAGGGGAGATCGCGCCTTTTACGTCGCTGCTTCTCTAACTGGTTATCGCCTTCAGTACCTTCAGTTAGTCCAGTAATTGTCTCTCACCGCGTCGACTTATGGTTTTCCATCTGAGGATAATTGGTTCAAAAGCACAGCGGAAAGGATTAGATGAGTGTAACTCCAGTGGTATACCATCTCAGATATCAAACCCGATTGTCGCTTTAAATCGTTGCATCGCAGCGATATGTTCACTCGCGGTTTTGAGCCCTCCCCAACGGTTCTCGATAGATAGATAACGTGCCCCCAACTTCTTCCATGCTACCGCTTCATCCATCCAATCTTCTGGGCTTCCATCGCTAGTTCGAAGACGGCCATCAAGTCCGATAGACGCTTGATCTCGCCCATATTCCTTTGCGAAAGCATTTACTCGATCGATAGTCGCTCGCCCTCCGGCGTCTGGCTTGAAATTGGGGCACCATCCGTCAGCCAATCGCGCAATTCGCTTTAAAATCCTATCAGATGGCGTTGGCGACTCGGGACTTCCGGCACCCAACCACACGGGAATCGGCCGCTGGACTGGCAAAGGATTCAACCCTGCATGGTTTATGTTGTGCCACCTGCCATGGAAGTCGACGACTTCTTTGGTCCATAACTCGCGGAGCACCGTGATTTGTTCAGAAATTCGTTCTCCTCGCGTATGAAAATCTTCACCCAATGCTTGGTATTCCACACTGTTCCACCCAACCCCAATCCCTAGGCGGAGTCTGCCTCCTGACAATACATCAATCTCTGCAGTTTGCTTCGCAACAAGAACAGTCTGCCGTTGCGGCAAAATGAGTATGCCACTGACCAATCCGATCGTTCGAGTAATCGAAGACAAATAGCCCATCAGCGTCAGCGATTCATGAATGACAGATTTGTGGTTATAAGTCTGTAACGCGGGGAAATATTCGTTGTTAGGGAATTCGTGGCGCTTTGGATCCGCGCCTAGCACATGGTCTGCTATGAATATGTAGGAGTAACCCAGTTCTTCGGCAGTTTGTGCAAAGTCTTTTATTGCTGCGGGGTCTGGTTCAATCTCTGTTTGAGGGAAAATAACTCCGACTTCCAAATTTTGCTCCTGATGTGATTAAGATGAACCGAGGGAAGTTACCTGGCAACACCGTATCGTATTATTTTTTGAGCACGCCTTAGTGTTACCAACAGAGGAAATAAAAATATCTGTCTAACGACCATCCCGGATAAATCTAGCTACCCGTTCGCCGATCATCACAGTAGTGGCGTTGGTATTGGCCCGCACGATGTCGGGGAAAATGGAGGCGTCCGCAACCCTGAGATTGTATATGCCACGGACTTTGCCATACTGGTCAACAACAGCCAAAGGGTCGGATGCCGGCCCCATCTTGCATGTGCCGGAGACATGCTGGAAGCTGGAAGTATTAGCCAAAAGCCAGGCGTCTAAAGAGTCATCGGAGGCCAAGTCGGCGTCAGTAGGGCTAATCCGCTCTGCGACAACGGATCCATAGGCTTCATGTTCCGCAAGCCTAACCGCCAATCTCACGCCTTCCCGCATACGTTTTCGGTCCCAGGATTCTTCCAAGTAACGATAATTGAGCCGCGGCTGAACGTTCGGGTCATTTGAATCAAGGGTCAACTCGCCGGAGCCAACCGGAAGCTCCAAACCGCACCCGATACGGACGACGGGCTCTTCCTCGGGAATGAACGGCGAGGATGAAGAGGGCAAGACCATCAAATCATCGCGGGTTAATGAGCCTTCAGCGGTATAGCGCAAACAAATTTGTGCCCTAGGCCCATCGAGATCAATTGAGTGTCCTTCCTGTGCCCGGTAGCTGGTGAATACTAATGGGTGATCTCTTAGGTTCTGTCCGACCCCGGGTAAGTCCAACCTCACGGGAACTCCCTGGGAACTCAGCTGATTGGCAGGGCCAACCCCGGAAAGCATGAGCAAATGAGGCGACCCGATGGCCCCGGCACTCAAAATGATTTCCTCTCCCTCCACCACAAATTTTTCCCCACCGCTTTCCACTTCCAATCCCGTTGCCTTTTTGTCGTCGAACACGATACGCCTAACCAATACGTTCGGTCGCAATGACAGGTTGAGTCGGTGGCGAACGGGGTTTATGTAGGCTAGAGCAGTGCTGACGCGGATGCCATCTGGATTGTTCATGGGAAGAGGCCCAACACCTGTGGCGTCCGGGTTGTTCTGGTCGAACACCTCAGGAAACCCTGCTGTCACACAAGCCTGGAAGAACGCTTCTTGGTCCTTATTCCAATTTGCCCTTTTGTGGCGGCGAACAGGGATAGGTCCATCGGTGCCGTGAAAGTCATCTTTGACGTCCAGGTCGGTCTCCGAGCTCCGGAAATCGGGGAGGAGGTTAACATATTTCCACTCGTCGTTACCTAGGGCAGCCCAAGCGTCGTAGTCTTCTGGTACCCCCCGGATGAACGCCTGAACATTGATGGCGCTGGAACCGCCCATCGCCTTACCACGAGGCACCGGTATCTCCCTGACAGGATTGTTGGTTGCCGTGCCTTTGAACGACCAGTTGTGGCGCGCTCCCTCGTATGAGGCGATCGGATCGTAGCCAAATTTGAGCTCGTCCGGTAGGAGATCGAAGTCTGGATAATCGGGGCCAGCCTCGAGCAACAGCACCGATTTGCCGGAATCCTCGGACAAGCGAGCCGCCAAAACGCACCCTGCTGAGCCTCCGCCCACGACGATGTAGCTATATCTCATGGCGAATCCACCGACATTTAATTTGCAGGCATTATAATCGCTGAACCATCAGGTGTTTGGATCGAATCAATCGATGCGTAGGTACTCCTTGAACCACGCGACTGACATGTCCCAAATCTGTTCTTTCAGGTCTTCCCTGTATACGTCGTAGTGGGTAGCCCCTGGAATCACCCACAGCTTCTTGGGCTCATATGTCTCTTCAAACATACCAACCACGCCCTCGGCAGGAGTCACCGAGTCCAGCTCTGCAGCGATATACATTATGGCCCGGGGGGAAATTCTTTCTACCACGCTGATTGGCTTAAAGTCCAAGAGTTTCTCCGCTGTGGCCAAGGAGTAGGAGGTGCTTTTGTAGTTTTCCATCTCAGGGATCTGGTCGATCACCTTTTGTCTAGCGGCGGCTGTGGTAGGGTCGCCCACGAGAATGCCTCCGCCACTCACCATTTCCGACATGCCGGTCTCGATTCTGGTTTTGCGGTCATCCTCAATTTGGTTCAGCAAATCCAGCCACTCGTAATAACGCCGTATGCTCTGCATCCAACGCTCTCCGTCTCCCCAGCCAGCCACACTAATGGAACACTTAACCCTCTCGTCAATCCCGGCAACGTAGGGCACCATACCAGCACCGAAGCTAAAGCCGATTAGCCCTAACCGTTCCGGGTCCACCTTGTGATTGGTTTCCAAAAAGGTCAAACCGTTACGAATGTCCTCGACCTGCTCCAACGGATACAGACGGCCGGGCTCACCCTCGCTTTCGCCCACACCTCGATAGTCCCAAATCAAGGCCACGCAGCCCAATTCGACCAAACGTCGGGCTAAATGGGGGAACCAGAAATATTCTTTGACGCCTACCATACCTTGGCAAAGCATTATTGCCGGGCAAGAATCGTTGTCGGTTGCTTCTGGCTCAAAAAGTGTCCCGGCAATCCGGATGCCGTCGCTGTTGAAAAAAACTCTTCTTTCCATGTGGCTCCTTTTGACTCCGAGTATTGTCAAACTTAATAACAGTGGCCGAATTACACTGGCCAGATAGCTTGCGGCTATTTTTTAAAAGAATAATTACAGAGGTGAGGTTCTTCCTGAAACAGTCGAGGAGACACTGGTAGGCGCTGGTGTCTAGCTCCAAGGGAGTGTCGAGGGCGGCCTGCTTAGCATGGACGAATTATGGACCTTGAACTTAGCTATAAGGAAGATAGAAGTCAGCATAGGCACTTCCTTTTCGGGAAATGCCTGTTTACACCCCCCATTATAATCAAGATTAACAGCAATACTTGGCCAAACGTGAGGGCGCTGTCAGATTGGCAATCTTCCACAAACTACTACGGCCAGACGCGGGCACGTGGAAGGTCAGGTGGGAT
>VFHG01000053.1 GCA_009392075.1 SAR202 cluster bacterium | reverse complement strand
CAAGGCTGGGATACTGCGAACGCCGTACTGCATCGCCGTATTGGGACTGTTGTCTACGTCCAACTTCGCCACCTTCATCTGACCGTCATAGTCCACTGCCATGTCATGAACAGCAGGAGCAATCATCTTGCATGGTCCACACCATTCGGCCCAAAAATCCACCATGACCGGTGTGTCCGAGTTTAATACCAACTCTTGCCAGGTTTCGTCATTTACCTCAAAGGGTTCTGCCATTTCCATCCTCCGGAATCTCTTACGCGATTTCCTCGCGCAATAACTTAGATGCTGGTCGCTTGGTTGGGGTTC
The DNA here is from genome assembly GCA_009392075.1 of SAR202 cluster bacterium. The sequence continues at coordinate 4,129 of VFHG01000053.1, read as the reverse complement.
ATCCGGACTAGGTCCAAACTAGACTCAAAAAACCAGTGACCCAGGCCGCCTACGCACCAGTTTAATGTGCGCACACATCAAGGTCAACCAATGGGAGTCCAGATTAATCCTAGTACTAGACCAACCAGGATGGGCATCCCGATGCCAGGCCAGACGCCGGGTTTTTAAGGTTTGTCGCCAGGCATGGCCTGAGCCTGAGACCTAACGCCCCGCTCCTTGGTTTATCACCCACCTTGAATTATAGTATTTACAAGTATATGGAGATAGCCAAGCGCATCACACAGCAAGGAGACCGAGTAACTCTTTCGCTTACATCGTGGGGACGGCTGGGTGAGGCTATGGCCGAATTTGACGGACATAACGTGTTCGTGGCTGGTGGTATCCCCGGAGAGAAAGTGGTTGCGGAGGTGGTCAAAGTCCACCGCAAGTACGTCTCCGCCAAGGTTGTGGCCGTGCTTGAGGCGTCGCCAGACCGGGTTGAGCCGCCCTGCCTCTACTACGATGAGTGCACCGGCTGCCAATCGCAGCACCTCTCCTACGATGCCCAACTGAAGACCAAACGTGAGAAGGTGACCGACGCCCTGCAGCGCGTTGGCGAATTTGCTAACCCACCCGTCTCCGAAGTAAAACCCTCGCCCAACGAATACGGATACCGCAACCACGCCCGATTCACCATCAACCGGGAGGGCGCACTGGGCTACGTGAACCGGGAAACTCGCCAGTTCGTCCGTATCGACAAGTGTCTGCTGATGCACGACGGTGTGAACAAGTTGCTGGAAGAATTGCAAGACAATTGCGGCGAAACCACACAGCTATCGATCAGGGCTAGCAAGTACTCGGGCGATTTCCTGATCCAGCCCTACATGGTCCACCCAGACATTGGCGTAACCACCGGACAAAAGAAGTACACCGAGTCGGTGGACGGCCATGAATTTCTCGTCTCGTCGCCTTCATTCTTCCAGGTCAACGTCGACCAAGCCGCCGCCGCCGCTGAGGTAGTGCGCGACCGGCTGCACTTGACCCAAGACGACGTGCTCTTAGACGCCTACACCGGCGTGGGCACCTTCGCCATCTTGCTGGCCCCGTCGGTGAAACAGGTGATTGCGGTGGAAGAATCTTCTGCCGCCGTGGCCGACGCCAAGCAGAACGCCGAGGGATTGCCGAACCTGGAATTCATCCTTGGCCGTACCGAGGACGTCTTGAGGCGGCTGCCCGTAACGCCCGACGTGGTGGTCTTGGACCCGCCCCGTTCCGGCTGCCAGCCCCGCGCCTTGGAGAGTCTCATCGAGATGGCCCCATCTAGGGTGGCCTATGTTTCCTGCGACGCCGAGACCTTGGGTCGAGACCTCAAGATCTTGTGCGCGGGCGGCTACCGTTTGGATGAGGTAGCGCCGCTGGACATGTTCCCCCAGACTCACCACGTGGAGTGTGTGGCGCTCCTCTCTCGAGGAGAACAGCCGAACGAACCAATGGCGGATACGATCACATCCAAATCGCCTGAACCCACGCTTGAAACGGAGCCCGAATCGGCGGATCCTCCCATCACTCTGGCCTCAGCGTCTCCTCGGCGGCGCGAGTTGATGGATATCCTGGGTCTGGAGTTCGCGGTCATGCCGGCCGACCTGGCTGAAGAGTCAATTCCCGGAGAAACTCCGGTTGATATGGTGCGGCGATTGTCCGCGGAGAAGGCCCTGGCCGTGGCTGCAACAGTGCAATCGGGATTGGTCATCGGGGCCGACAGCACAGTGGTGTTTGAAGGTCAGGCCGTGGGCAAGCCTGTGGACGATGATGATGCCCGGAGAATGCTTCACCAACTAAGCGGCACCACCCACCATGTCAGTACCGGAATCACTGTAGTCGATGTGGCGTCGGGCCGGGCCATCAGCGACGCCATGACCAGCGAGATCACGCTGCGCCATCTGTCCGACCAGGAGATCGATGCGTCGATCGCCTCGGGCGTGCCCAGAGACAAGGCGGGCGCCTATGCGGTGCAGGACACGGAGCTTCGGCCCGCCGCCGATTGGCAAGGCTGCTACAACAACATCGTGGGTCTGCCCATCTGCCGGTTATTGGAGATGTTGCAAGAGCTTGGCTACCAGATGCCCGACGGCTGGACGGTGCCGGATGGAATCGCCTGCGGGGAGGACTGTCCGACAATTATAAACGCTGGACGGGAAGGGAAGGCCCCATGAACTTTATGGGCATGGGTATCCCCGAGCTTGGGGTGATCTTGCTGGTGGCCTTCTTGGTATTGGGCCCGACCAAAGCCATAGATATGGCTAAAAACGCCGGGAAGGTGCTGGGCGACCTACGCCGTTCCTTTGGCGACGTTACCAACGCCATGACTACGGAGACCATAGAACAACGCATATCCACCCGGACCCGCGAGTCGGACCCCCAGTCACAACCCCCGCCTGGAGTGCCCATGCGGGCAGAGATACCTCCGGAAGAAGAAAACGAAGAAGACCCAGAGCCACCGGCCGATTCTGAGCAAAACGACCTACCGAGCGATGAAGGCGACATAGAGGAAAAGGGATGAGGTCGCGGGAGCAGACCATGCTGCAGCACCTCAGTGAACTACGGCGTAGAGTCTTCATCTGCTTGGTCGCCGTGCTTGCTGGCAGCGCGGTGTCGTTCGCGTTCTTCGAGCAGATAGTCGAGATATTGGTCGAGCCCGCCCGGGACCTAGACCTGGGGACCGGCGGGGAGTTGATCTACACCGAAGTAACAGAGCTATTGACCACCGCTATCAAGGTTTCCTTTGTCTCCGGCCTGATCTTGGCATCGCCGGTGCTCGTTTTCCAGGGCGTCATGTTTGTCGCGCCTGGGCTTACAGGCCGTGAGAAGCGGTACCTGTTCGGCTTCATGCCCGCAGTGATATTGGCTTTCGCCGGCGGTGTAGCATTCGCCTATTACATTCTCACCCCGCCCGCCCTTCACTTCCTTCTCACCTTTGGCGGCGACATCGCCACGCCGTTGATCCGCATCAGCAACATCATCAACCTGATGATCCGGTTGCTGTTCTGGATGGGGTTGGCTTTTGAAACCCCGTTGGTGATGTACCTGTTGGCTTCGCTGGGCATCGTCTCTGCCGGGTCCTTAGCCCGGTTCCGCCGATACTGGGTGGTGGTGGCTTTCATCCTAGCGGCCATAATCACGCCGACAGTTGACCCTTTCAATCAGGCATTGGTGGCGGGACCGCTTTTGGTGCTCTACGAGCTCGGTATCCTGCTAACCCGCATCGCCGGGCGCGCGCGCCGTAAGCCCAAGGCAATAACTTCACCTTAAACAAAAACGGCTTTTCAAGGCCGGGTTGAAGGCAACAAAAAAACCGCCCTTCGCTAACAAAGGGCGGTCTTTTTACTTTTCCGGTATTAGGATCAGGTGGTGCTGTCGTCTTTGCTGTTGGCGGCTGCTTGTTTTTCCGCCTCTTGTTTCTCTTCTTCACCCATCAGGGCTGTCTTGAAGGTGCGTATTCCTTTGCCCATGGAAGTGCCAATCTCAGGCAGACGGCGGGCGCCAAAGATCAAGAGAATCACAACCACAATGATTAATATTTCAGGAAGGCCCAAGCCCGCGATTCTCATCTGTTTTCCTCTCGCAAAAAGCTGCGGCGTGGCCCCTGTGTGAGGCCGATGCATCCAAGCATTTGAATGTTATCAGATATAGTGTACAGCGACAATAAATCACGCCTGTTAGGACTCGCCCACAGGGGCGCGCAACGACTCAACTGTAGTTGATCTGGGAATGGTCGAGCAGTGACAGTGATAGGTGCAGACTATAGGAGTGATATATATTGTATAGACCAGGCACCAACGCTATAATCTTGGATTATGTAAAAACCCGCCGCGTCGAAACACGCGTCGCGGCTTTCGTGCATAACACAATTTGCAGGTGAAAATGGAATCCAACTACGACTTGGTGGTGATTGGCTCTGGCCCGGGCGGCTATGTGGCCGCTATCCGGGCCGGCCAATTGGGCCTGAAAACAGCCATCATCGAAAAAGAAGAACTGGGCGGCGTGTGCCTGAATTGGGGTTGCATCCCCAGTAAGTCACTGCTGAAGAACGCTGAGATATTGTCCTACTTCAAGCGGGCCGACGAGTTTGGCCTGAAGATGGACAATTTCC
>VFHG01000052.1 GCA_009392075.1 SAR202 cluster bacterium | reverse complement strand
CAGCGCTCTGGCCAGACTGAGCTACGCTCCTGCGATATGTTGCGCCCTTCTTTAGAAGGACGCCGGTGCTAGTGATGGGCAGCGCCAACGCTAGTCAGCGCCAGCGCCGCGAATTGTAATGGTACCCCTGGAGGGATTCGAACCCCCGACGCGCGACTTAGGACGCCGCCGCTCTATCCTCTGAGCTACAAGGGCATTATGGTGGAGATAGAGGGACTCGAACCCTCGGCCTCGGCATTGCGAACGCCGCGCTCTCCCAACTGAGCTATATCCCCATGCCTTTCCGCCAGACATGCCCAACTAGGCACATTCCAAGGCCCTTCTGGCCGCCCCCTAAGCGTAAGGGAGCCAACCTGAATCGTAAGGCCACGGTTGAACGACTGTCAAGCGGACCACAGCCAATACCAGTCTGTCGCAGGCGACCCGACGCCTACTGGGACGGCGTAACGTTGACGCTCATTTGCCCCACTGCTAGAGTGAACCCTAATCCAGTAGACTTGGTTGGGAGTGAGCCCATGACATCTACCAAGAAAGACCCCATCTTAGTGGTGGTCCAACTGACCGGCGGCAGCGACTACATGAACATGGTGGTCCCCTACGCCGACCCTCTCTACTACGATAACCGTTCTACAGTGGGCGTACCTGCCGAAGATGTGCTCCAGATCAATGACCGGTTCGGGTTCAACCCAACCCTAGGCTCGTTCAAAGACCTCTATGACCAGGGCCAAGTGGCTGTGGTCAACGGCATCGGCTATCCCAACCCCAACCGCTCCCACTTCCGGGCCATGGACATCTGGCACACCTGTGAGCCAGAGAAGATCGCCACGGAAGGCTGGCTGGGCCGGGTCATCCGCGACATCGACCCCCATGGCGAGAACGTGCTCACCGGCGTGAACTTTGGCCGGGGGCTGCCTAGGGCCATGGCCTTGACTGGAGTGCCCGTGGCGTCCGTGGCCGTGTTGGAAGGCTACGGCGTTTTGACCGGAATAGCCGGTCAGGAACAACGGGCCCGCGCATTGGACGTGTTCGAAAGGATGTACTCCCCGGCCATCGGGACCGGCGCGACGATGGACTACCTGGGACGCACCGGACTGGACGCCCTGAAAGGGGCCGACATCCTCAAAACCGCCTCTGACAGCTACACCTCAACCATTGAATACGCCGAAACGGGCATCGCGCAGAGCCTGCGTGGTATGGCCCAGGTGATCTTTAAGGGCCTTGGAACGAGAGTTCTGTATACCTCTCAGGGAGGCTATGACACCCATGCCAACCAGGTCTCGGTGCAGACCCCACTCCTTAGCGACCTATCGGCGGGCATCGGCGATTTCTTCGCCGACCTTAGCGAACACGACGCGGCCGACAACGTGATGATGCTGGTGTTCACCGAGTTTGGACGGCGGGTCAAAGACAATGGCTCCGGCTCCGACCACGGTTCCGGCGGTGGTTGTTATCTCATCGGCCAGCCGGTAAAGGGAGGCACGCTCGGAGATTACCCGTCTCTAAAAGAAGAAGACCAACTGGACGGCGATCTACACTTCAACGTCGACTTCCGCAGCGTCTACTCAACCATCGTAGACAAGTGGCTGAGCCTTGATGCCCAAACCGCCATCGGCGGCAACTACGAGACTCTAGACTTCGTGAGAAGCAACTAATCAAGGATTGACATGAAGATTGGTATCGGCCTGCCTGGGAACGTCCCGGGTGTTAAGGGGGATCTCATATTGGAATGGGCTCAGCGCGCTGACGCTGGCCCGTTCTCCACGTTGGGGACAATCGACCGCCTGGTCTACCAGAACTACGAGCCCTTCATAATGTTGGCTTCCGCCGCGGCTGTGACCACCAGGATCAGGCTCATGACCGGAGTGATGCTGGCCCCACTCCGGAATGAGGGAGTGCTTGCCAAGCAGGCAGCCAGCCTGGACGCTATCTCAAACGGACGCCTCACCTTGGGCCTTGGCGTAGGCCGCCGTCCCGACGACTACAAAGCCGCGCCCGCCCGGTACAACAACCGGGGCCGGCGGTTTGAAGACCAGATCGCCTATATGAAACGCGTATGGTCTGGCGAGGATGTTGATCCCGACAACGACGTAGGGCCCATGGGTCCGCCGCCTATTCAGAAAGGCGGGCCTGAGATTCTGATCGGCGGCGGCACGCCCCAGGCCATTGCGCGGGCCGGCAGATTGGCCGACGGATTCTTGGCCGCGGGAACCCAGCCCGAGTCGGTAGAAGCATCATATAAGATGGCGGTTGACGCCTGGAACGAGGCTGGCAAACCAGGCAAGCCCAGATTGGCCGCCGTGGCCTCCTATGCCCTTGGGCCCAACGCCGCCAATGTGGCGGGCGATTACATCAGGCACTATTACTCGTTCTTGGGTCCGGTCGCCGAGCAAATGGCCCAGAATGCGGTTTCGTCCACTGAGGCGCTCACCGGCATGATCCGCGACCTAGAAGGAATCGGCATGGACGAGCTAGTATTTTTGCCCACGGCTGCTGAGATGGGCCAGCTAGACCGCCTGGCCGACATCGTCGGCTAGACCATTCAACGAACTAAACCGATAGTGAGAGATAAATGGAGAACAATAGGCAGGTTGCCGTATTCGGCGGTGGGTGCTTCTGGTGCGTGGAAGCCGTGTTCATGGAGATCAAAGGTGTGGCCTCCATCGCATCCGGTTATTCAGGCGGACACGTGGAGAACCCCAGCTATTATGAGGTGTGCGGTGAGACCACCGGGCACGCGGAAGCGGTGCGTCTGGAGTTTGACCCCGGACAGATAACCTTCCCGGAAATGCTTGAGATCTTCTTCGCCACCCACGACCCCACTACTCTCAACCGCCAAGGCGCCGACCAAGGCGCACGTTACCGCTCGGTGGTTTTTTACACCAGTGACGAACAACGAGAGCAGACGGAGGCGTACATCAAGGAACTGGACGCAGCCGGCGATTTGCCTGGGCCGGTGGTCACTCAGGTCGCCGAGTTCGAAAAGCTCTATGAGGCTGAACAAGAGCACCGCCAGTTCTACCAGAACAACCCTGGGAGCATGTACTGCCAAGTGGTCATCAGCCCCAAGGTCGCCAAGGTCCGCCAGAAGTTCGCCAAGATCTTGCGGTAGTTAGCCTCGGCCAGCTCGTCTCGTATTACGGGCTGATCAACCCCACCAGAGAACAAAGGACCCTCCTCAATGGATATTGAAGGCGGCCTTTTTACCGACCTTGTTGTGATTTTTGCCGTCGCAGCCGGGGGAGGCCTGGCCGCCCGGCTGCTCCGGTTACCGGCCCTGCTTGGCTACATCGCACTGGGCATCTTGATCGGTCCCGACGTATTGGAATTCGTCGATGATCCAGAGCGCGTTGAAACATTTGCCAATCTGGGCGTTATCCTGCTCCTTTTTGCCATCGGGATAGAAATCTCTTTCAGGGAGATTTACCAGCTGACCCGCGTGGTGGTGGGAGCAGGCGTCATTCAGATAGTTCTCACAGCCTCCGCTGTATATCCCCTTGGACTCTATGTTCTGGACTTGGGTCACGAAGAAGCCGCGGTCCTGGGTTTGGTGGCGGCTTTAAGCAGCACCATGGTTGTAATGAAGACGTTAAGCGACCGTGGTGAACTTCACAGTCTCCACGGGCGGATTCTCACCGGAATACTCTTGATCCAGGACCTCGCCTTTGTTCCGATAATTGCTCTACTTCCAGCTCTGAGTGGAGAGGATTTTCTGGCCGACTTGGGCTTCGGACTCCTCAAAGCAGGGATTCTGTTGGGCCTGATGGTCATTCTTGGCAGTAAAGGGATTCCGTGGCTGCTCGCCCGGATCACCGGGTTGGGATCCAGGGAGATATTCATCGTCACGGTGGTCGCCATTACCTTCGTCTCAGCCGCAGCAACCGAGAGTTTAGGGCTTTCCGCCGCGCTGGGGGCTTTCGTCGCTGGACTCTTGCTCAGCGAAACAGACTTCGGCCACCGCGCTCTATCGGAAGTAGTTCCCCTGCGCGACACTTTTTCCGCCCTTTTCTTCGTCTCGTTAGGCATGCTTACCGACCCGTCGTTCCTGGCTGATAACCTTGACCTGGTGCTGCCGTTGGTCGGGTCCATAATACTGGTGAAATTCGTGCTCACAGCGTTATTGGTGCGTGGTTTTGGGTTCCTTCCTCATACCTCGGTGTTGACCGGTCTTGGCATGGGGCAGATCGGAGAATTCAGCTTCATCCTTGTTGGGTCCGCCACGGCGCTTGGGATAGTTACTCAAGATTTCTTAACCTTGACGGTTGTCTCGGCGGTCATAACCATGGCGCTTACTCCTCTTATCCTGGCTGGAGGCTCTCAAGCCGTCGATCGGCTAGGGAACCGGGTGGCTATTTTGCGGCCCCACCGGCTGAGCAGCCGAAGCTCAGAAGACCAAGTCCCGCCGATGTACGGCCACGCAATAGTGTGCGGGTTGGGCCGGGTAGGCCATCTCGTCGCCGAGGAACTCACCGAGCACAAGATTCCGATCATCGGGATCGACCTAGACCCATATGTGGTGGCTGAATGGAAGAACTCGGGACATCAAGTGATTCACGGGTCGAGCGACAGCGAGACGGTTTTGGATGTTGCCCGGGTCAAACATGCCCGTTTGATGGTCATCAGCGTCGGGGACCCAATAGCGGCCTGGCTCACCGCCCAACATGCCCTCCGCATCGCGCCCGATCTGGACATTGTCGCCAGGGTCCATTGGCGGGACGAGGGAGAACGGTTCCAGGAACTAGGTGTGCAGGAAGTGGTCTGGCCTCAGATGGAGGCCGGCCTGGAGATTCTGCGCCACTCTCTGTATCGATTTCATACCGACCCATCGGAAGTCGAAAATTTGGTCGCCAATCTGCGGGATCACTTGAGCTTCGGAGAGTCGGACGGTCTGGAAGCTATGATTGAGAGGGAGAGCGGGGACGTGCCCATAGACGATCCCGAACCTGATCACAGCGGCCCATAAACTGGTCTGATCCAGGCTGCCGCTCCGGTTCCATTAGGACATTAGCCCGGTACACGAACATTCCGGTCCAAGGTGTCGTGGTCGATGAGCTTAACCGCGGTCCGGAAAGTCAGCGTGTGATTGACCGGCACGACTGCGTTTTACGATTTCTTCAAGAGGAGCTTGAGGAAAGCAACCGGGTGAGCGCACGCGCGTTAGCCGAACTGTTGTCACCTCTGGAAGACCTGTCAATCGACACGCTCTTGCGGTGGGTCGAGGAGAACGGCGAAGACCTCGCGGCAGAGGCGCAGGTCAATTTCACGCCGGGGCATCGCGGACAAGTGGCCAGGTTCGAAAAGACCGGGCATGGTCACGGAGGACACTGGTAGCGATCCGGGCACTGAAGCGTCTTCCCCGCGGTCCCTCCGATTCCGTGGTAGGTTAGATTGT
>VFHG01000051.1 GCA_009392075.1 SAR202 cluster bacterium | reverse complement strand
ATGACATTCAAGTTTCCTCCAAGAAACAGCAGGTCTTGGACGAAACGACAGAAATGGTGAACGGATTCGAAGACCAATTCCTCTCGGGACTGATCTCAGAGGAAGAACGCTACAACAAAACCGTTGACGCTTGGACCAAGGCATCCGATAGGACCACAGAATTCGTGGAAGAAGAACTGCCTAACTACGGCGGCATCGCCGTGATGGCCGTTTCGGGCGCAAAGGGTAACATCTCTCAGATCAAACAGATGGCTGGCATGCGCGGCCTGATGAGCAATCCTAAAGGGCGGATCATTGACCTGCCCATCAAGTCCAGTTTCCGTGAGGGCCTCACAGCCCTGGAGTACTTCATCTCCACCCACGGAGCCCGGAAAGGTTTGGCCGACACCGCCCTGAGGACCGCCGACAGCGGATACTTGACCCGCCGGTTGATCGACATTGCCCAGGAAGTAATCATCCTGGAGCAAGACTGCGACACGTTCGATTCCCATTGGATCGTCCCCCGTCCGGAAGACGAAACCGGGAAGACTCTACCGGAGAGGATCAACGGGAGGCTGGCCGCCGCACCGGTGGCCCACCCGGAGACTGGCGAGATCCTGTTGGAACGCAACCAAGAGATCGACCTGGATATTGGCCAAACGCTGGTCGATGCCGGGATCAGAGAGGTCGCGGTGCGCTCACCGTTGACCTGCGAATGCCGCCGCGGCGTGTGTCAGTCCTGCTACGGCCGGCTGCCCGCCACTGGCAAGACCGTGGAGATGGGGCAAGCCGTCGGCATCATCGCCGCTCAAAGCATCGGCGAGCCAGGCACCCAACTCACCATGCGTACATTCCACACCGGCGGCATCGCCGGTACGGACATCACCAGTGGTCTGCCCAGAGTGGAAGAGCTGTTCGAAGCCCGCGTCCCCAAAGGCGCGGCCATACTAGCCGACATCGACGGTTTGGTAGAGCTGGATGCGGATGAAGAAGGCCGCCGTCTGCGATTGACCAGCCGAGAAGAGTTCCGCGAGGACTACCAGGCGCCGGAGGGGGGACTGATCCTGGTGGACGAGGGCGAAACTGTGGAACCGGGTATGGTCCTGGCCACGGCAATGCCTGCGCTGAAGGGCAGGAAGTCCAAAGCTGCCATCAAGAAGGCCGCTGAGTCAGCCATCGAAGCAGCCCAGTCCGGTGAAGGCGAACCCATCGAGCAAGTCGTCTCCAACATCGGAGGCCGAGTTGAGATCGACGGCGATGTAATTTCCATCGTCTGGGACGATGTTGAGGCACGCGAACATCTGATCCTCGCCTCATCGTACATGTTGGTCAAGGACGGCGACACCGTGATGGCCGGCGACCCGCTGATCAGCGGACCGTTGAACCCTCACGATATCCTTCACATCCGCGGCAAGGACGACTTGCAAAATTACCTGGTTGACCAGGTACAACAGGTCTACCAAAGCCAGGGTGTGGCGATCCACGACAAACACATCGAGATTATCCTCCGGCAGATGCTCCGCCGGGTACAGGTGGAATCCACCGGAGACTCCGACTTCATACCCGGCCAGATGGTCGACAAATTCCAGTTCCAAGACCAGAACGCCAAAGTGATGGCCGAGGGCGGAGAGCCGACCACCGCCAAGCCCATCTTCCTCGGTATTACACGGGCATCTCTGCTGACCGACAGCTTCCTGTCTGCGGCTTCCTTCCAAGAAACCACCAGGGTGCTGACTCAAGCGGCGGTGAGCGGCGCTCAGGACTGGCTCCAGGGACTGAAGGAAAACGTTATTATCGGCAGGCTCATCCCCGCCCGGGTCGAGATTCCCGGCATGGCAGAGCTGCTGGAACCCCAACCGGTGCCTGCGATTGCCGCGGTGTCCCCAGGCGGATGGCTGGGCGCCACAGCCACGGATAGTACCGAAGAAGCATCTAACGGCGCTTTCGAGCCGCAGTATAGCGAGGACGGAGACACTTCCGATCCCACTCCCTCCACTGCAAGTGAAGAATCCAACTCGACGTCGGATTAGAGTCTCCCAGAAATGGGGCTCAATGAAAACGACAATGACGACGCCTCGGATGACGGGATTGAAGACGGCCAGGATGACGACGAAGAGGTCGAACCAACTGACCTGAACCTGGCCGGGTCCGAATAACCCAGCGCCAACGGTGCATGTCCGGCCAATGGAGAAGATGATGCGGAGGGGAACGACGAGTCAGACGACACCACAGATGGTGAGGAAGACGAATAGACCAGAGTCTGTTCAAGGGACTGAAGATTTACTGGATAAGAGTTCGCTTGATTTATCCGTAGATTTGGCCCCTAATAACCCCCATCATCTGCGGTTGGCCAATCCGGTGATGATTGCCTCCGGGACATTCGGCTACGACGGTTACGGTAGGGGCATTACCGACGATATGGACCTGAGCCAACTGGGCGCAGTCGTCCCTAAGACGTTCACCCGCCTGCCTCGCGAGGGCAACCCAGAACCTCAATGGTTTCCCAAGTCCTACCGGGAAGCCTGGGACGCAGGCGACCTGCTGTTCCTGAATGCCATCGGTCTCACCAACCCCGGTATCGAAGCAGCGATTCGGGAGGTCACCCCTACCTGGGGCCAGTGGAACGCCACCTGTATCCTCAGTTTCGCCTCGGATTCCGTTGACCAGTTCGGCGAGATGGCGGCCATGGCCGCCCAAGGCACCGGATACCGGGCGATCGAACTCAACCTAAGTTGCCCCAACGTGGAAGATGGGTCTCTCTTCGCCCACAGCGCCCAGCTCACTGCCCAAGCAGTAGCCTCGGTCAGGGCCAATACGGACCTACCTCTGCTGGCCAAACTGGCGCCAAACGTGCCTGACATCACCGCGATTGCCCTCGCTGCAGTTGACGGCGGGGCCGACGCCATTACCATCTGCAATACAATACCGGCCATGCGCATTGACACCCAAACCCGCCAACCGGTGCTGGGCAACGTCACCGGCGGCCTCTCCGGTCCGGGCCTGCGCCCAATCTCAATGGCCATGGTTTACCAGGTCTCCCGCGCAGTGGACGTGCCTATCATCGGTGTCGGCGGCGTCTTCTCCGGCGAGCATGCGGCAGAATACATCCTGGCCGGCGCGTCAGCCGTACAGATAGGCAGCGCCAACCTGGTTGGATTGTCAGCGCCGTGGCGGATCTTGATGGAACTTCAAGACTGGATGGTTGAGTCCGGAGTCACTGACCTTCGCAGTTTGGCCTAACGGCCTGCCGGCCTCCGCTCACTTACCCACTCAAAATGGGCGTGCATCCCCAGATAGCATTGGATACAATATAATTGGTTTTGAGTCGCCAGAGACGGCATCAACGGCCATCGCGTCTATGGTGCTAATCTAAGAGGTTTGAATATCAATGGTTTCCGTTCTCCAAAAAGTGCTTGGCGACCCCAACGACAAAGCGCTGAAAAAGCTTGCTCCGTTCGTCAAAGAGATCAATGAGCTAGAGCCGGAATTCCAAAAATTAACCGACGACGAACTCATGGGCATGACCGATGAGTTCCGGTCTCGCCTGGCCGAAGGGGAAAGCCTGGGCGACATCTTGGCCGAGGCCTTCGCCACCGTGAGGGAAGCGGCCCGGCGCACCCTGAAACAACGCCATTACGACGTGCAGCTTATCGGCGGCTTGGTCCTCCATATGGGCCAGATCGGCGAGATGAAGACCGGCGAGGGGAAGACACTGGTCGCAACGCTGGCCGTCTACGTGAATGCCCTAGAGGGCAAAGGCGTCCACGTAGTCACAGTTAACGACTACCTGGCCCGCCGCGACCCAGTCTGGATGGGCCAGATATACCATTCCTTAGGCCTGACCATCGGCTGCCTGCAACACGACGTTAGCTATGTGTACGATTCAGAAGTTACCGACGCACCCGCGGGCATGGAATCTCTCCGGGCCGTTACTCGGGCGGACGCCTACCAGGCTGACATCACCTACGGCACCAACAATGAATTCGGTTTCGACTACCTAAGGGACAATATGGCGCTGGAAGCTGCCAACCGGGTACAGCGTGGCCTGAACTACGCCATTGTTGACGAGGTGGATAACATCCTCATCGACGAAGCCCGAACACCGTTGATTATCAGCGGACCGGCAGACGAGCCGGTGCAGCTCTACCAAAGCTTTGCCAAGCTGGTGACCCGGCTGGAAGACGAGACCGACTTCACCATTGACGAGCGCACCCAGGCCATCTCCCTGACCGTAGACGGCATCTCCAAGATGGAGCAATGGACCAATACCGACAACCTCTACGACCCGGAAAACTACCACCAGGTCCACTACATGGAGAATGCGCTCAGTGCGGAGATCTCCAAGATGCGCGACAAAGATTACGTGATACAGAACGGCGAAGTGATCATCGTCGACGACTTCACCGGTCGTCTTCAGCCTGGTCGTCGGTGGTCAGACGGCCTTCATCAAGCAGTCGAGGCCAAAGAGGGCGTTAAGATACAGCGCGAGAGCATCACCTACGCCACCGTCACGCTGCAGAACTACTTCCGCCTGTACCAGAAGCTGGCCGGCATGACCGGTACCGCGCTAACTGAGTCAGACGAGTTCTACAAGATCTACGGGCTAGAGGTGGTTGCGATACCCACAAACGTACCTATGGGCCGCGAAGACCACTCTGACCTGGTATTCCAGACCGAAGACGGCAAATGGAACGTGATCACGGATGACATCGCCTCACTGCATGAAAGTCACCAGCCTGTGCTGATCGGCACTACCTCCGTGGAAGACTCCGAATTCCTGAGTGAACGGCTAAAGAAGCGGGGCGTGCCTCACCAGGTGTTGAACGCCAAGAACCACGAGCACGAAGCCACCATCGTCGCCCAGGCGGGCAAACTGGACGCCGTAACCGTGTCCACTAACATGGCTGGCCGCGGCACCGACATCGTTCTGGGTGGCAGCGACACCGACCGCGCCGACTGGAAGGAAGAGCACGACAAGGTAATCGAGCTGGGTGGACTTTACGTCATCGGCACCGAGCATCACGACGCACGCCGCATCGACAACCAGCTACGAGGCCGCGCCGGACGCCAAGGCGACCCTGGCAGTTCTCAGTTCTATGTCTCCCTGGAAGATGAACTGATGCAGCGGTTCGGCGGTGACCGCATCAAGACGGTTATGGGTTGGGCCGGCCTGGACGAAGAAACCCCGGTGGAGAACAAGATCATCACCAAGTCCATCGGTGGCGCCCAGGTCAAGGTCGAAGGCTACCACTTTGACATGCGGAAGCACCTTCTCGACTACGACGATGTACTTAACAAGCAGCGGGAAGTCATCTACGAGGACCGCTTCGAAGCCCTGAGCGGCGAGTCTCTGAAGCTGAAATTCGTCGAGATGCTGCGACGTGAGTTCGCGGAGGCTGCCAATCACCATCTGCCCGGAAAACACATCGACAACTGGAATCCCGCCGGCCTGATCGATGAGATACGCGCCATCTGCCCCCTGCCACCAGAGCTGGCCTCAGAAGAACAGATTTACGAGTGGAGCCGGGAGCAGATATTAGAAATTCTGGATCACTTCGCCGAGACGGTCTACGAAGCCCGGGAACAGGACGTAGGCGAAGGATCGGCCCGGACCATCGAGCGATTACTGCTGTTGAAGGCCATCGACACCCATTGGGTGCAGCACCTGACGGCCATGGAGAACCTGCGGACCGGGGTTGGCCTGCAGGCCTACGGCCAGCGTGACCCGCTGGTGGTGTACCGGTCTGAAGGCAATAAGATGTTCGGTAATTTGCAGGTGGCGATCGAAACCGAGGTTGTACACACCGTTTTCCATGCCACATTGAACCAGCAGCCCGCCCAGGGGGCCAGCCGCCGCCCGAGCGGCGCGGCAACACCGAAAGAAAGCCCGATGAAGGCCATTAACGACGCCCATCGCAACTCCTCCCCTGTAGCCACCGGAGGGAAGGTGGGGCGTAACGCTACCTGCCCCTGCGGCAGCGGCAAGAAGTACAAACGCTGCCACGGAGGATCCGCTTAGGGTTTTTCAGGCCGATCCACCCTCATCGCCCGTCCTGAGCCCGTCGAAGGATGCGCATAAGCCATGCCCAACGTCGAAACCTGACCTAACCTCAAGCCGTGGTTCGGCAGGTCCGATTTCAACAAGACTCTCGACTCCGGTCGGAGCTCACCATGAGCGGCGGGTCGGTCGCCCTAGGTTCTTGAAAGCCCGCTAGTCCCTATTTTTTCCGAACAGCCTGGCGAAGAACCCGGGCTTCTTGGCCGCAGGCCCGCTAGCCGCTGGCCTCTCGGGCATGCGATGCCCATGACTGTGACCGCCGGGTCCGTGGTCGTGATCCCCGTGATTGTCGTGGCCATCATAGTCGTCGTGGGAGTCATGGCTTTCTTGAGCGCCGTGGTCGTGACCCTCATGGTCTCCATGGTCATGGCTTTCATCATCTTCGTGGTCGTGACCCTTGCGTTCG
>VFHG01000050.1 GCA_009392075.1 SAR202 cluster bacterium | reverse complement strand
CGGCAGCGACGCCCAGGCGAGTCATTTCGGCCAGGCCCCTGGTGAGGAAGGCGGACTTGGCGTTCTCCCCGGCTTCCATACCGTCGCCGATCCCCGCGCCCAAGGCCACGATGTTTTTCAACGCCCCGGCAAGCTCAACACCCAGGACATCGCTGCTGGTGTAGACCCGGAAATTGTTCGACATGAGTGCGGCTTGCGCCGCCTGGGCCGCATCCGGGTTTTGGCTGGCAATCACCGTCGAGGCTAGTTTGCCCTGCACGATCTCCTTGGCCAGGTTGGGCCCGGAAAGGACGCAGATGCCTGAGTGGAGGTTGGCAGGCAGTTCGTCTTCCAGCACCTGGCTCATCCGCCGGGCAGTTGGGAGTTCCAAGCCCTTGGTGGCGCTGAGGATGATGGCGCCGGGCTGGAGATGCGACTCGATGCGCTGAACATTCTCCCTCATCCGGTCCGAGGGCACGGCGATAATCACCAGACTGCTCTGCTGCAAGGCCGACTCTGGCTGGCTGGTCACGCTCAAGCTATCTGGGAACGGAGCGTCCGGAAGGAACCGGGCATTGCGCCCTTGGGAAGTGAGGGTCTGGGCTTCCGGCTCCGAGCGGGTTAACAGGGAGACCGGAACTCCGTTCTGGGCCAATAAGATGCCCAGAGTCGTACCCCAGGTGGTTGCGCCGATGATTGCCGCTTGACCGATCAATTAGAAACCGCCAGAGAAATCTGCAGAATAGCCCAAAAATCGAACATCGTTAGTCTATTGGGAAAAAATGGAGGAGTCGAGGCGGGGCGTTAGTGGATTACTCCACTTTGGTCGCGGATTGGCCCAACCGGCGCTCATTGCCGTCGCGAATCCGCTGCAGGTTGTCCCGGTGTTGCCAGACGATCATAGCGCAGGCGATGAATCCATAGATCATGTAGGTGTTGGAGTTTACGTCGGCCAACGCCAGGGCCAGGATGGTCACCGCCCCGATTATCACGCCGATCACCGAGCCCAGAGAGATGTACCGGCTCACGGCGGTGACGGTCAGGAACGTGGCGGTTGCGATCAGCGCGGCAACCGGGACCATCAACGCCAAGCCTCCCAGTGCGGTGAGTATGCCCCGCCCTCCCTTGAACTGCAGGAACACCGGCCAATTGTGGCCCACCAAAACGATCAGCCCGGCGGATACTTCGGCGGCGGTGGTGTCTATCACGGACCTGGCGATGAATACCGCAACAACACCCTTCGCGATGTCCAGGGTTAAAACAACGGCGGCCGATTTGACTCCGCCGGTGCGCAGGACGTTGGACATTCCGGTGCGCCCGCTTCCGTATTCCCTCACATCCAAGCCCATCTTCAATTGCAGCAGCATGTAGCCCCAGGAGATGGACCCAAGTAGATAGGCAAGCGGCATCACGACGCTGTATTGGGCTGATTCTGATTGGCCGTCCATGGTTAAGGGGGCGACGATCACTCCAGCGACGATCAATGGTATGGCTATTGCCTGAATGATGATTGATTTGGGGGGTCTGTTCATCATGCCATGAATGTCGAAACCAGGCCCCTGGCCGGGGGCTATCTGGTTCGGAACACTAGTTTCAGATGGGTGCGGTCGAAACCGAAGGTGTCGCGTATCTTGTTTTCGAGATAGCGTTGGTACGTGTAGTGTACCAGTTGAGGGTCGTTGACCGTAAAAAGGAAGGTGGGCGGATTTATGCCAACCTGCTGTAGCCGGTTGATCTGGACCCGCTGCCCCCGGTGCTTCCTGACCACCGGTGGCGCGTGGTCGGCCAGGGCGTCGGCCAGCATGAACTGCAGGTCTCGCGAGCGTATCAGTCTCATGCGTTCGGTCCAGAGGTCTTGGGCGGTGTCCATCAGGGTTTTGATGCCCTCACCTTCTAGTGCCGATGTGAAGAGGATGGGCACATAGGGCATGAAATGGAGCCGCTCCCGCACGGTGGCCGCAGCGCGGTAACGTGCGCCGACGCCTTCATCGGCAAACAGGTCCCATTTGTTGATCACCACGATTAGCCCGCGGCAGATCTCCCAGGCCAGGCCGGCGATGTGGGCGTCTTGGGCAGTGGCCTGCTCAGAGGCGTCGGTCACCAAGACCGTAATATCGCTGCGGTTCACCGCGCCAACGGCCCGGATCACGCTGTATTTCTCGATTCCTTTGGATACCTGGCCGGGGCGGCGGATGCCGGCGGTGTCGATCACTACAACATCCCGTCCGTTGTAAGTGATCTCGGTGTCCAGGGCGTCTCTGGTGGTGCCGGCCACGTCGCTGACGATGGACCGTTCCTGACCCAAGATGGCATTCAACAAGCTGGATTTGCCCACGTTGGTCCGGCCTACGATGGCCAGGTTCAGCGCCCCATGCTGGAAGACAGGAGCGGTGCCATCAAGCTGCTCAAGTTCCTCGTCCATGGCCGTTGGGTCGCGCTCCATGTTGGCGGTGACCCGTTCCATCAGGCTATGAATGCCATAGTTGTGGAAGGCGCTGATCGGCTCTGGGTCGCCCATGCCCAGGCCGTAGAACTCTGGTGCGCCAAACTCCCGAGTGTCGTTGTCCACCTTGTTCACAGCTAGCACCACCGGTTTTTTGGTGAACCGCAACATCTCGGCAGCCTCTACATCCGAGGGAGTCATGCCATCGACAACGTCTGTCATGAGGATGATTACATCGGCGTCGGCCACCGCCATCTCGGCTTGCTCTTGGACCAGCTGCCTAATTACGCCTTCAGGGTTAGACTCCAGTCCGCCGGTGTCCAGCAGGATAAAATGATAATCGTCCCACCAAGCATCTGCCATCAACCGGTCACGGGTGGTCCCCGCAACTTCGCTGACGATAGCTTGCCTGCGTCCAACGATCCGGTTGAAGAGAGACGATTTGCCGACGTTGGGCCGGCCGATGATTGCGACTATGGGAATTGCCAATTCAACACCAAAACCATTTTGAGGTCTGGGTCCTGCGGTAGGCTGGACTCAGTTCCCGGAGAGTAGAAATTCCAAGATTGTTTTTTGTGCGTGCAGCCGGTTGTGTGCCTGAGGGAAGGCCACCGACTGGGGATGATCAAGCATGCCTTCGGTTACTTCTTCGCCGTAATGGGCGGGCATGTCGTGCATGAACAGCGCTCCGGTGTTGGCCTGTTCCATCAATGATGGGTCCACGGTGTAGCCATCGAAGGCCGACTTTCGGGCCTCGGCTTCCCCTTCCTGACCCATGCTAGCCCAGACGTCCGTATACACCACATCGGCTCCGGCCACCGCTTCCGCCGGGTCCTTTAGAGTCCGGACCTGTACCGATGGGCCGGTGGCGCGGCCTCGGGCCCTTTTCACCGAATCCTCATCAAGATTATAACCCTGGGGCGAGGCGCTGGCGAAACTCATGCCCACGGCTGGCAGGGCCAAACACAAACTTCGGGCTACGTTATTACCGTCGCCCACATACGCTAGGCTCAGGCCATCTAGGGCTTCTTTATGCTCGTAGATCGTGAGCAGGTCGGCCATGATCTGGCAGGGGTGCTCAAGGTCGGAGAGTGCGTTAACCACTGGCACGCTGGCGTGCTTCGCCAAAGCCTGCAGAAGCTCGTGGTCGGATATCCGGGCCACGATACAGTTCACGTAACCGGAGAGGACCTTGGCAACGTCTGAAACCGGCTCCCGGCCGCCTAGCCCCACCTCTTCCTTGCCCAGAAACACTGAGTACCCGCCCAATTCTTGGATGCCCACCTGGAAGCTAACCCTGGTTCGGAGGGACGGCTTGTCGAACAAGAGAGCCACCGATTTTCCGGCTAAGGGCTTGCCGGAGTCCCTGCCATTGGACGACGACTTGGTTTCCCTGGCCTTATTGAGCAGGTCCAAAGTCTCATCCGGAGTGATGTCGGTAACTGAAAGAAAATCTCGTTTGGCGGGCATGAAAGGTCCATGGGTTTGCGGAGTGCCATTAATATTATAGGCGTTGCGGCTGAGGGTTAAAACCGGTGTGCTGATCGGCGTGGGAATGAGCATGGGCCAAGGCGTGGATTGCGCCTGGCGCTCTATCTGCTATCATGTGTTGGCGCAGGCTCTAAGCCTTAAGCGGCCGCGAGCAAAAATAGTCCACCCCAAGAGTGAAACGGAGGGCAGACACCATGGCTAGCCCCGAGATCAGCCTAGGCATGAAAGGCCAACAAGAGACATTGGTCTGTGAGCACAACGTTGCGCCCCATGTGAAGAAGTTCAGTACCCCCGCGATGATTCAGCTCATGGAACAGGCTGCCTCCGCTGTAGTGAACGGCAATCTTGAAGAGAGTGAAGTCTCGGTGGGCATCGAAGTCAACATACGTCATCTGGCGGCCTCCGACATTGGCGCGACCATCGTTGCCCACGCGGAACTGATAGAGATTGACCGCAACCGATTGACCTTCCAGGTTGAGGCTTACGACGCCGACCGCAAGATTGGTGACGGCACCCACAAACGGGCGATCATTAAGACCGGCGGCTAAGGCGCCGGTTCCTGGGCCAACTTGGCCCCAACTGAATCTAGTCTGGAGCAAATACCATGGCGAATATGGAGCATGTTCAACTCGTTAAGCGGGGCCGCGACCACGTAGCCCGCTGGCGGGAAGCCAATCCTGACGAAAACCTGGACTTGAACGCGGCTTACATGAGCTACGTTCGAGCGCCCCAAGTAGACATCAGCGGCGCCGACGTCCGGGACTCTGATCTGATGGGCGCGGTGTTGCAACGGGCCAACCTGTCAGGTTGTTTTTTGAACCCATGCCATCTCTACCACGCCAATCTTAGGGAGGCTAACCTTACCCGTGCTAGGATGAACGGCGCCAATCTGCGCGGTGCAGACCTTCGCGGCGCGGACCTGTCGGGAGCCGACTTGGACCGCGCGGTCCTTTCTGAAGCCAACTTATCCGGGGCGAAGTTGGTCAACGCAAACCTCTCCAGGGCCAGTCTGGCCGGCGCGAACCTGACCGACGCCGACCTGACGGGAGCAAGTTTTGCCGGAGCTTCGCTGGTTCGCGCCAACATGACCAATGCAAAATGCACCAATAGCGACTTCTTTCAGACTCAGTTCTGGGGTGTGGACCTATCGGGCACCGACTTGACCGGCAGTTTGTTCGGTTATTCCATTCTTCAAGACTGCGACCTCAGCGGCGCTAAGGGCCTGGACCTGGTCCGGCATGACGCGCCGACCACCATTGGCTTGGACACACTGTTCCGTTCCCACGGTCAGATTCCGGAGTCGTTCTTGATGGGCGCCGGCTTGCCCTCCGCGGCCGCCGGGTTCCTGGGCGCTGCCAAAGACGACGCCACCAGCTTGCGGGAGGTTTTCATCGCCTGCATCGATGAAGATCAGGAATTTGCCAAGACGCTGCGTGATGACCTCAGAGCTCAGAGCGTGCGTTGCTGGGTCTTCTCTGAAGAGGTGCGAGGCAACGCGCTTGTGGACCGCCATAGCGCTTCCGACCAAGAAGAGATCGAACGCTGGCTAAGGGACTACGACAAGATGGTGGTGCTGGGGTCGGCTGCCTCTTTGGAAGCCGAGGCGATATTGAACGACCTAACTCATGCTAAGCAGATGCAGCTTTCCACCGAGACTTGGAGTCTGTTTCTGGGAGCGGTCGACGACACCCTCACTGATCCAAAAGTGCGGACCGCCAGAAACCTCTCCACTGAGCATGTTGTCTTCAATCTAGCCGGTCAGAAAGATGACCGTGGAACCTATCAGAAAGAGGTGGAACGCCTGGCCGAGGCCCTAAAGCAAGACCAACCTGCCAGTGATGGTATCCCGAAATCGGACATCAGCGTGGACCAGCTCTAGACAAACTAACCATAGCGCAGACCAAAGGGCCAGAGATGATTCTCCGGCCCTTTTTGTTGCATTTCACGCCTATGAGAATCACGCGGTCTATAATGAATGGAGAGACCTAACACGGTTACTGTCAGTATATCGAGACAAAGTCGAAAAAGATGGGCGAATCAGGTTTGGAGAAACAAATTTCCTGGAAAAAACGAGACGCGTCGGCGCAGCTCCGGGTGATCGTTGTCTCCTTCGACCGCCTGTCTCGGGCAGGTTTGACTGCGGTTGGACAAGTTTCCGGAGATGAAGACTCGTTCTTGCCCGCTGAAATTTACCAACCAGACCTCATCGTATGGGATGTTTCACTGGAGACAGCGGTTGCAACGTACTTTCTAGGACTTCTTCCCGAAGGCTCTCTACCCGGATTTGCTTTGGTTGCCACCGAAGAACATGCCTGTGGGGCAGGCGCTCAAGGGCTGATGAACCGCAGTGCTCCTCCAGATGCACTGAGCTGCCGCGCTGACCGCATTGAGCCACGGGTTGGAGGTCACTGACCCGGCTTTGAGTCCAAGCTCTAATGCGATCGCCCCAACCTCTCCGCTAACCACCAGAGAGAACGAAGTCCTGCGG
>VFHG01000049.1 GCA_009392075.1 SAR202 cluster bacterium | reverse complement strand
GGCGATCGAAGAGTTGATGGCTAAGCTGTAATCCCGCACGCATTAAGAGGTGACTATGAAGACTGTTGTTCTGGGAGCGGGAGCCCTCGGCTCCATAATAGCCGGGCATTTGGCTCGGGCCGGCGAAGACGTGACCTTGGTTGCGCGCGGGGATAGAGCCGAGTACTTGCGGCAAAACGGATCACCATCAACGGACTGGCCGAGTTCAACGTCGCATGTCCGATCGTGACCAACCCGTCTCAGATTTCCGAGGCCGACGTGGTGATCATGGCCGTCAAGACCCATCAGATGAATTCGGCAATTTCCGGTCTTTTCCACGTCAGATTCCACTGTGTAACGTCCGTACAAAACGGGGTTAGGGAGTTAGATGGTATGACCAATTGTCCGAAGTCTTTGGCGTCGCCAATGTAATTGGAGCGTCGGCTTCAATCAGTGGAGAGATGGCGGCGAGCGGAGAGGTAAGTTTCACCTACAATGGCTGTTTTGAAGTCGGGGGAATCGACGGTCCGCGTTCAAGACCTAAGCGCTATGCTGCAGAGGTCCGGAGTAAATTCTGCATCCGCTGCCAATATTCTCACGGTCCAATGGTCAAAACTCGTGGCGTGGGTGGAGGCGACATCTTTAGGATTACTCACCCAGCTAGAAACCTACAAGTTCGCTTCAGAGTCTGGCTGTGCTTTGGTTTGGGCGCGTGTCATGCGAGAAGTTGGGACCATCGCCAAAATGAAGGGGATACCTCTGGAAGACACTGGGCCGTTTCCCGTAAAGATCGTTGTTAATGAATCAGAGGAAAATGCCGTGTTGGCCCTGCAGGAACTAGGTCATAAATTGGAAGCAACAGCGCCGGATCACCGGATGTCTGCTCTTCAAGACCTTCAGCGAGGGCAGCGTCTCGAGATCGACGAAACCATGCGACACGCGGTGGATGAGGCCCGCCGGCTAGGCATCCCGGCTCCGTGTGCTACAACCTTTGCAAAGGCATCAACGAGAATCTGTAGGCAGGGGCCCCGTCTTAAGATCGAGCCGCTAACTCTTTGCTGGTAGATAGGCTTGGTACCAAGCCAGGGTTTCCCGCATGACCTCGGAGAAGGCCGGTTCCGCGTAGACCTCGTAGTGACCGACGCCCTTCAAGACGACCAGTTTCTTGGGTTCTCCGGCGTTAGCGAATAGCTGCTCCGACTCTTCCGGCGGCACCAAACGGTCGTCGTTGCTGGTGATGAACAGGATTGGCCTGGGGGATATGTGTCCGACGATCCACTCCGGGTTGAAGCCGATCGTGTCGTCCACGTATTCCACGGGAATCGTTCCCACGGCGGCTGGGTTGTTCTTGCGGGCAGCGGCGGCGAGGTCTGCGGACTGCCGGTCCGGAAGTAGAATCTCCGCCCGCTCCACCATCTCCGACTTGCCGGTTAAAGCCCGCTGCTCCCGATCGGCCTTCGAACGTTCCAGCAGGTCGAACCATTCGTCCATGCGCCTCACCCGGCTCATCCACCGTGCGCCGTGCCCGATGCCAACCACGCTGACGATGCACTTGGCCCGCTCGTCCACCGCTCCCACCCAAGAGACGGTGGCGCCCCCGTAGCTGGTGCCGTAGATGCCGATTCGGTCTTCATTAACCTCGGGTTGGAGGCCGAGAAATGTCATGGCGGCCTGTACGTCAGCTACCCGGCTATACGGGACCAACCGGTTGGGCGCGACACCTTCGCTATCGCCCCAGCCCTTGTAGTCAAAGGTCATGACGACGTAGCCGGCCTCGTTCAGGACGCGGGCGTTGTCGGGCAGGTACAGGTCTTTGACACCGGTGTAGCCGTGGCACAGGAGGATGGCTGAGCGTGTCTCGCCCGCGGCGAGACCACCTGGCAGGTAGATGTCGCCCTGAAGTTTGAAACCTTCGCTGTAGAACTCGATGGCGCGTTGCATCAAATCATGCTCCTCTCTACTCGTCGACGTTTAGGCCGGCGGTCTGAAAGTCGGCTTCGGTCATGCCGGCAAACCGGTCGGGCAAGAATAATTCCATGGATGACGGCACTTGTTTGCAGCCGCCCTGGATGTATTGAGTGACGGCCTTGGCAGTGCTGGGGCCCAGGTGAATTCCCTTGGTCGTGTGGCCGGTGGCCAAGACCACACCTTCTTTTCCGGGCACCGGGCCGATTATTGGAATACGGTCGGGACTCAGGGGCCGGGAGCCGGCCAGTTGCTCGAACAATGCCGCGTTTTCTAAGTCGGGGAAGACGTCGATCGCCCGTTGCATGATCTCCACCCGGGCCGTTTCAGTGGGCACCCGGTCCATGTCCGCGCCCTGGTAGAGTTGGTCTTGGTCGTAGTCCCGTCCTCCGGTGCTGCCCACGCTCAAGAAACCGTCCAAACGGCTGATCATGTGGCCCCGTTTGGGGGAACTGATCAACACCTGCAACGGATCGCCATCGTACTTTAGCAACAGGCGCTCGCCCTTCAAGGCGCCCACCGGGATGGGGAAGTCCAGGTCTCGCTGGAAGGGAGGGCTCCATAGACCCGCCGCCACCACAACAGTGCCACAGGAGATATCTCCTTGTTCGGTCTGCACGCCGGTAATCCGGTTTTTTTCGGAGAGCAGGCCGGTGACATTGCGGTTGATAGTCTGTGTGCCCTTTTTCTCGGCCCCGGCGGCTAAGGCCAGGTTCAGGCGGTAGCTGTCCAGCTGGGCCGACTCATCTTCGTAGACCGCGCCGATGAGCGAGGGGGTCAACCTTGGTTCCAGTTCGTGGACGTCGTCCGAGCTGATCCAACGCATGGCAACGTGCTCTTGTTGCCAGGTCATCAGATCCTTGATCAACTGCTCTTCGCTCTCTTCCAAAGCCAGCCGGAGCGACGGGCGGCGTTGGTAGAGTAGGTCCATGCCGGTCGCATCTTCCAGTTCAGCAACAAGCGATGGAAACTCGCGGTAGCTTTCGAGTCCAAATTGGAAGGATGGGCCGGGGGTGAACTCGGTGCCCAGGAGGCTGATGAATCCGGTGGCGTGGGCGGAGGAACCGCTGCCGAAGGACTCACGCTCGAGGAGCGCGACTTTGATGCCTTCTCTGGCCAGGTAATAGGCGACTGAGCAGCCAATCACGCCTGCGCCGATTACGACAACGTCAAATTTTTCTGCCATATGAAATTAGACTCCGAGGAGAGATGGCAGAATTATGCGAGGGTCGCTCATAGCTGTCAACAAGCGCGAGAAGGCCGCGGGTTATGCGAGGTGTTAGCCGACGGACGGTGAAGGCACGGGCGATGTCGCTGGAATGCCCGTTAGGCTGGCGCTCAATTCCCAGAGGGCGGCTGCGTGGGCTTCATCGTAGCTGCAAGTGGAGGAGCGGACGACCTGTTTCTTGTCCAGGTATTTGCCAGAGACGCCTTCCATCTCGGGAGAGGAAGCAGCGTAGACCGATGTTAGGGCGCCAGCCTCAGCGCTGATTCCCTTAACTCCCAAGACCATGTTGAGGAAGCGGCCCAGGATGCCGTTGTTCGTTAGGATATTCGATGCAACCAAGCCGGGGTGCAGGGCGTTGGCCGTTATTCCGGTGCCCTCAAGCCGCCGCGCCAGCTCATAGGTGAATAGCATATTGCAGAGCTTGGAGCGGGAGTAAGCCCGGAGGCCGGCGTACCGGCGGGGCGCATGAACGTCGAAAAGATCTAGCTTGGCTTTCATATGCACGGATGACGCTACGTTGACCACTCGGGCCGGGGCCGAAGCCGACAAATCATCCAGCAAAAGGTTGGTGAGCAAGAAATAAGATAGGTGGTTGAGGGCAAAGGTCATCTCTATGCCGTCGGCGCTATTCTTCCGTCTGAGGTGTATGGCGCCGGCGTTGTTGACCAAGACATCCAATCGTTGATGGCGCTGCTTGAACTCATCGGCCAGGCGGCGCACCTCTTCCTGGGAAGACAGGTCGGCCACCAAGTACTCCACAGAGGCGTTGCCGCTCTCTTCACTCATGTCGATGGCGGTTGCCGCGCACTTAGCCTGGTTGCGCCCGACGATAACCACATCCGCGCCCATGTAGGCCAATTCAAGAGCAGTGACACGCCCGATGCCATCGGTAGCCCCGGTCACCAGGCATGTCTTTCCGGCCATCAGCTTAGACCGGCAAGTCAATTTAAAGGCCATCTGGGCCTCCGAAGGCCATGCAGCGGCTGATATTCCTACTATCGACGTTAGAATCGTACCCTATCATGAGTAGGTCACCTAGGGCTAACCGGCCCTATCTGGTGGCCCAGGCGGTTCGGGTATGTGAAATGGGACGGCCAATTCGGCGCCTCACCCAATCGCAAATTGATTCCCCAAGGCCCAGGGAGTAATCTGTTTTCCGTTGAACATTGACTCGAGAGACGGGCCCGCCGGCCCAATCAGAGTGTTTTGGGGAGCGCTGATTTGGATTTTGAACTTAAAGCATCGACCGAGCCCGGCAAACGGATGGTCGACCTGGCTGAAAAACATGCCGCCGATTTCGCCCTTACGGCAGCGGAACACGACCGTAATGGGACCTTCCCCGTTGAGAACATAACCGCCCTAAAACAGAGCGGTTTCGCCGCTGCTGCTGTACCCAAGGTATTCGGCGGCATGGGCGTTACATCCGCCCATGACTGCATCGTGGCCATGAACCGTCTGGGGCGAGCTGAAGGATCAACCCCATTGGCCTTCACGATGCATCTGTCTAGGACTCTCGGCACGGCGCGAGCCCTACGGAACGCCATAGCATCCGGGAATCAGGCGCGGCAGAATCGAGCCGAGAACCTGCTGAAAAAGATTGGCGCCGGTGAGCTTTTTATCACTGTCGCCAACTCAGAGCCCGGCGCCGATGTAAGAACTTCGAAGACCTTAGCCACGAAAACTGACGGTGGTTGGTTATTGAACGGCTTCAAGACCTTTGCCACCGGTTCACCTGCGGCCGACGTACTGGCTGTGAGAGCACGGTTCGAGAACGATGCAGGCGAGATACGAATGGGCGCCGCCATTGTCCCCGTAGACCGGCCTGGAGTTGAGATCAAAAACAACTGGGACGGATTGGGCATGCGCTCATCAGGAAGCCACGACGTGGTCTTCACGGATTACTTCGTCTCCGATGACGAGTTCGACGACATCGGGGTTTATGGGCAATTCAACGCTCCGTTCTTGGCCTTGGGTGGGTTATCGAGCATGGGGCTCTCTTCCATATTTTTGGGCATCGCCGAGACTGCGCATGAGATCGCTGTCTCCGCCATAAAGAAAAAAGAAGGCGGGACCAGGTATCCTATGGACCAGGTAACTGTTGCGGAGAACGAGATCGATTTAGCGGCGGCCCGGGGAATCCTAAGCCGGGGCGCTCACTACTACGACGACTTTTACCAAACAGCAGGCGAGCAGCCCGTTGGATTGATTGATAATTCCACCGAAACCGCCTTCAAAATGATCAAGAACTCAGCCTGCACCAAAAAGTTTGTCATGGAAACCTCAGTGAATATCGTCGACCGTGCTGTCACTCTATACGGGGGCGGCGCCTACCTCGCCAACAGCCCGCTGGCAAAGTTGTACCGGGACGTGAGGGCCGGACCGTTCATGCAACCTTGGGCCCGCAATCAGGCGATTGAACTCATAGGCAAAGTGGGCCTTGGCCTAGACCCCAACGATGAGTAAGAGCGTAGAAAATCATGGCAGATAACAAGATCACTTTCGGCGTAAATCTCTCGGTAGACAACTATTGGAATGTCCCCGAGTTCGCCCGCCGGGCCGAGGACTTGGGCTACGGCCGGGTCACCATGGGCGAGCACATCATGGACGGTAATCCGCCGCGGCCCACGCTGCTCAACCTGCCGGCTATGGCAGCAGCCGCCGGGGCCACAACAAATCTCCGCGTGATGACCGGGATCGTGGTCGCGCCCCTGTACCATCCGGTGACTTTGGCCAAGATGGTGGCCACCGTAGACCAGGTCTCGGGGGGGCGATTGGACTTGGGCATCGGGATCAGCGGACAACGGGGCACCAAGATCGAGTTCGATGCCGTGGGCGTGGATGTCCATACCAGGGGCAAGCGCACCGACGAGATGCTCCAGGTGATGAAGCGGTTATGGACCGAAGAACACGTTTCCCACCACGGTGAATTCTTCGACTTCGATGACGTTACGCTGCTGCCCTTCCCGGCGCAGAAACCGTATCCGCCTATCTGGGTCTCCGGGCGCAGCGACGCGGCCATGCGGCGAGCGGGAGTGATGGGCGACGGCTGGTATCCCTACTTGTTCACCGTCCGGCGCATCAAAGCCAGCAATGAGATGGTACGTCAGTTCGCCGCCGAGGCCGGGCGCGACCTGACTGGATTCCACTGGGGCCTCAATCAGCCGACAGCCATTTCCTTGAACGCTGCCCAGGCTAGGGAATTTGCGGTTACCAACG
>VFHG01000048.1 GCA_009392075.1 SAR202 cluster bacterium | reverse complement strand
GTCTAGGGCACGTTGGTCTATGACCAGGAGATTGACCGCATGGTCGAGTTCTGGCTGGGCCAAGAGGGACCGCCGTTGCCGGTCATCGATGTGGGAGAGCCCGAGATAGATGAAGACGGAGATAGCGTGGACGCCCGCATCATGGAAGAAGCCAGAGAGTTGGCGGCGCGAAATCCACAATTGTCCGGCTCCTTTCTGGAGCGGCGGCTGAAGATTGGCAGAGGCAAGGCTGCGGAAGTAATGGAACTGCTGGAAGAAGAAGGCTTTCTCGGCACGGATTAACCGGACTACAGCTACGCCTTCTATACATTGGGGGCTGGCGACCTGCCTCCGCTATTTTTCAACCACGGCCTGTTTTGCTATGATTGCCGTAGACATGCACGAGGGCGCTGATCGGGCGCCCAGGTTGATTTACTAGTTCTTGCTGATAGACCTTCATACACACAGCTACCCCCACTCTGACGACAGTTTCATGAGCGTGGATGAATTGATCGAGGGCTCCAAGTCATTGGGACTTGACGGTATCTGCCTTACCGATCACGACGTTTTCTGGACCGACGAGGAGATTAGAGAGCTTTCCAGCAAGCATGATTTTCTGGTTATCCCAGGCTGTGAGATCAATACCGAGTCTGGCCACGTATTGGTGTTTGGGCTAAGTGGCTACGAGTTTGGCATGCATAGAGCCCAATTCCTACGATCGTCCGTAGACCAAGTAGAGGGTGTGATGATTGCGGCCCATCCGTACCGGCGCCGTTTTCTAGAAGAGCCGGCGGAAAAACCCGAAGCCCGACAAGAGATGCTGGAACGGGCTTGTGGTGATGAGTTCTTCCGAATGTGTCAAGGTATCGAGGCCTTGAACGGGCGGGGCCTGGCGATTCAGAACCAGTTCTCTCTTGAGCTTGGTGGGCGTTTGAGAGCTAATATGACGGCAGGTAGCGACGCCCATAAAGTGGGACAGATTGGGACGGTGGCGACCGAATTCCAACGGCCGGTTACCTGCCTGAAAGACCTTATAAGAGAACTGAGGGAAGGACGATACCAGCCCGTGGACCTGAGGCAAATGGTTGTGCCCGATCCTTACGGAATTCTATGATCAATGGCTGATTTACTCACCGTAGAAGACCTGACAGTTAGTTTCGGTACCTCCGCCGGGCGGGTGAAGGCGTTGAATAACGTGAGTCTCTCTGTGCCAGCGGGCGAGGTCGTATGCGTGGTTGGGGAAAGCGGGTCCGGCAAGAGCACTCTGGCGCTCACGATTATGGGGCTTCTGCCGCATAACACGGAAGTCTCGGACGGCCGGATCATGTACCGTGGTATAGACCTGCTGCGTGCAGAACCGGAGCAGATGCGCGATCTAAGAGGCCGGGAAATCTCTCTGGTCTTCCAGGATGCGCAGTCTGCATTGAACCCCATAGAAGCCATCGGCCCTCAGTTGGAAGAAGTGATACTGGCGCACAGCGACGTTTCGCTCCGTGGCGCGAACCAGATGGCCCAGGACATGCTCTTTGAGATGGGGATGGCCGACCCGAAGCGGATAATGGGTCAGTTCCCCTTCGCTCTTAGCGGCGGCATGTGCCAGAGGGTGATGATGGCTATGGCGTTGATTATGCGCCCCAAATTACTGATCGCCGATGAACCTACCTCGGGACTGGACGTTACCCTCCAGGCCGAGATATTGCATAAGATCAAGGAACTGGTAAAAGATCACAACGCGTCGGTCTTGTTGATTACCCATGATATGGGCGTGGTAGCGGCCATGGCCAACAAAGTGGGAGTGATCTACGCGGGGAACGTGGTGGAGACCGCAGAGGTTGTTTCGCTGTTCCGCCGTCCCCAGCATCCCTACACCTGGTCTTTGCTTCAGGCTTTGCCCCGGTTGGATGACCCCGGCAAACGGATTGAGCCGTTGACCGGTACTCCTCCCGACATGATCAAGCTGCCTGAAGAGTGCCCATTCTTGCCGCGCTGCTTCAAAGCGCAGAACCAGTGCCGAACCGATCCGAAACCGCGATTGGTTGAGTTGGAAACAGGGCACATGGTAGCCTGCTTCAATCCCGTGATTCCCGAGGAACAAGACTAGGCTCCCCGGCCGAGGCTAGGTTCTCCCTAGCGGTTGGCTACTTCGTCGCCTACCAGCAGTTCTAACGCCAGATCAGGCTCAATCCTTCCCTTTTTGATGGCCAGATCGGTCTCTAAAAGCCGGTTGTAACGCCAAACGATATCATGCATGGAATGACGCCGGGCTTGCTCCGTGGTCTTCCTAACCACAAAGTCGGAAGACGTCCCCAGCCTTCCCTTCATCTCGCTCTGGGGCACCCTACGGTCTATGGCATCCCTGGCCAAAGCCAGAAGCCTCAATTGGCGTTCGACCATACTGATGATCTGCGGAGCTTCTTTGCCATCTTCTTTCAATTGGTGCAGTAGGCGTAGCGCCACACCGGGTCGGCCGTCGATCATCGCGTCGACCGCGACGAATATGTTGGCCTCGCGGACCTGGGAGACCATCTCGCCAACGTCCGTGTCCTGTATCTCGCGGCCGGAACAATAAAGCGCCAATTTCTCTAGTTCTTGGTCTAGTGTCCAGAGGTCGTTTCCCACCAGGTCGGTGATCGACCGGATTGCTGCTGGGCTGATATTCGCGCCTTTGGCTTCAACAACGGACTTTACCCAACGGGCCAGCGTCTCGCCGGCTGGGGCGGACAACTCTTCCACCTGGGAAACAGACCTCAGCATACGTAGCAGCGGGTTGTTGGCGCCCAATGCCCCGTCGGTAAAGACCAAGACAGTGGTGCCGGGCATCTGAGGAATGGCATCGCCTAGGGATTGCCATTGGGCAGCAACCTCTGAGTCGGTGGAAGAGCCACGCCGGCGGCTGCGTCCTTGCGACTCGGCCGTGCCCAATAGCCCGTCAACGACCACCAGGCGGTAATCGTCCATGAACGGGAGGGCGTTGCACATACTTAGTAATTCGCCAGGCTTGGCTTGAGACCCAATCAGGCGGTGGCGGTTGGCGTCCAGGACGTCGGCGGCGCCGGCCTCGGAGATAAGCTCGTTCAGACGTCTGGGAACGAGGAAACTGTCGCCGTGGAGCAGGTATGCGGGCAATTCAGACTCCCTAAGTCTATCCAGGCTGGCGAGCCCGGATTATATCACCGGCGCTCTCGGCCCACGCCCGGTCAAATATTCTTGGATAGTGACCATTTTTTCCTGTGGCGGCAATGTCATCGGTGTGATTTAATGATTGAGGCTTTTAACAAGAGCGCTAAATACCCAAATTGGAGATCCAATCAAGATGGATTTTGCCCTTTTCTCACATGTTCCCTGGCCTGAAGGAAGCGAGCCTAAGCAGATATATGATGACATTACTGAAGAGTTTTTGCTGGGGGAGGAACTGGGCTTCAAAAGCGCTTGGATCGCCGAGCACCACTTCACCCGCTACGGTCTCGGGGCCGCGCCTATGGTTCTTGCCAGTAACCTTTTGGCCAAGACCACGACTCTTAGATTAGGATTCGCTGTTCTGGTATCCCCGTTGCATCTCCCGGCAAGACTAGCCGAGGAGATAGCGACCCTGGATATCCTGAGCGGAGGCCGGGTCAATGTTGGGTTCGGCCGCGGGGCCGCCGGGTCCGAATACAATGTGGCCAACGTCCCAGGCGAGGAAAGCCAAGCCCGGTTCCAAGAGTCCATCACCATGGTTGAGGGGCTCTGGACTAACAAGAACTACTCATTTCAAGGCGAGCACTACAAGATTACTAACGCCAACCTTGTTCCGCAGCCGGTCCAGTCTCCCCATCCGCCAATCTATATAGCGGCCACTCGCACCAAGGCGACCCAGGAATTCGTCGCTGGGTCGGGCCACCCGCTATTGATCGGCGTGGTCTTGGACACTGAAGATGCTATAGCGCTGTGCCATACCATCATCGACTTGGCAAAGACCAAGGGCAAAAACATGACCATGGGCCAAATACCGTTCTTCAGGTATTTCTATGTGGCCGAAACGGAAGAGCAGGCCAGGGCTGACTCCAAACCGGCGCTGGACTGGAACCTTGACATGATTCAGTGGCGCCGCACCTTTGAAACGGGTAGCGAAGTGTGGGACAAGATGGAAGACTTCCGGAAGACCCGCACCGAACTTCCGCCAAGCTACGATTACCTGTACGAGAACCGGGCCTTCATCGGCTCCCCGGACCAGATCATCGCCAAGATTAAAGCGCTACAAAACGAAGGAATCGAGACCTTTGGGTGCAACTTCTCCTTTGGAGGAATGCCCCAGGAAAAGGTGACCAAGTCCATGCGATTATTCGCCAAAGAAGTGATGCCCGCTTTCAAGTAGGCACACCGTTTAAGCCCTATGGGTGGGCCGGCAGACGTTCACCGTGGAATCCGGAGCGGTCTTCGAACGATGTTCCAGGCTCGGGGTAGATTTGGTGGTAGAGGCCTCGAGTCCTGGCCTTGATGGTCTCATTGACTCGCAGGTAAAGCTCCGTGGGGTGGGCGTTCTGGTCCTTGTACATCTCGCTCTGCAGTGGACTGCCGTCTTCCATCTCCCAGATGCACAGGTACTTGAGGGCGTTGTTCCCGTCTTCCAGCTTAAAACGGCGGGTTGAGACATAGCCGGGGATGGCCATGCGCTCCGGAAGGTGCTGCTCGTTGTACCACTTGTTGAACTCTTCTTCATCCTCTGCGTCCACTTCCATGGTTACCACCAACACCGTGTTTCCGATGTGCTGTGAGGGGGCATTCCCGTTTTTTTGAGCCATCTTTCTCACCACTTTTTTGCAATATTAAGTCAAACCAATAGGTGATTCTTCCCATGTAAACGCGGCTAGCCGCCGCTTGCGGGAGGGTGGGGGGTAGTATAACATTGGGCGTGATTTTGCTCGGCGCAATGCTAACGCCTGACGAGACTGATTAGGGGACGGTATGAACCAAAAGGTCCACCTTAAGATCAATGGCACCGACCACGAATTAGACATCCCAGCGCGGCGTCTGCTGGTTGACTGCATCCGGTACGACATCGGCCTGACCGGCACCAAGGAGAGCTGCAGCGTTGGCGTGTGTGGAGCCTGCGCGGTTTTGGTCAACGGCGAGATGTACGCCTCCTGCATCACTCTGGCCGTCGCGGTAGACGGTTCGGAGATCATCACCATCGAGGGCATCGCCGAAAACGGCAACCTCCACCCTATCCAACAGGCATTCATCGATCACGGTGGCTTCCAGTGCGGCATCTGCACCCCAGGGCAAGTCATCGCAGCCAAGTCGCTTCTCGAAGAGAACCCGGCGCCCACCGAAGACGAGATCAAAGAGTACATGATGGGTAACTTGTGCCGCTGCACCGGTTACTATGGCATCCTTAATTCTATCGCTGCCGCCGCGGATACCATGAATAAGGCAGCAGGGAGCGGCGGATGATCGACTTCGAATATCACGCCCCCACCAGTCTGGACCAGGTGTTTGGGCTATTGGACCAATACGGCGACGATTGCCGAATCATGGCCGGCGGCACCGCGTTGGTGATTCAGATGAAACAACGCCTGTCGCAACCGTCCCACGTGATTGGGCTACGGCGTGTGGAAAACCTCAACTCCATAGAGTCGACTCCAGAGGGAGTGAGGATCGGCGGGCTGTGCACTCAGCGCCAGATAGAGAACAGCATCCTGATCGGAGAGGACCTGCCGCTGTTGAAGGACACTTTCCGGAAGGTGGCGACTCCCAGGATCCGCAACATGGCCACCATCGGCGGCGGACTAGTCAATGGCGACCCCAACCAAGACCCGCCTCCCGCACTGATCGCCTTGGGAGCGTCTGCCGTTATGACGTCCTCGAGCGGAGACCGGGTGGT
>VFHG01000047.1 GCA_009392075.1 SAR202 cluster bacterium | reverse complement strand
ATGGTTCAGGCCCAAAGAAATCACCCTGATGAACGCTTTCACCACTGCTGTGCTGAGCCTAGGCATCGCCATATCGGTGGCCACTGCGGCCCCGCTGGCGAAAATCATGGACTGGCAAACTGCGCTGGCGGTTTTTGCCCTGCCAGGAGTCGCCGGACTAGTGGCCTGGTTATTCTTGGCCAGGGAGTCCAGCGTCACTTCCAAGCCCAGTGGCGGCATCTCGCTGCGTGAGGTCGGATCGGTCTTACGAAACCGGACGGTGGTGCTATTGCTGGCGGCAGACGCGGGGATATTGGTCCAATATGCCGCGTTCACCGGATGGCTGCCTACCTTCTACAACGAAGACCGGGGTATCTCACTGTCTCAGGCTGGGCTCATCACCGGTATCCTGCCTCTGGTGGGCGTGTTCGCCGTCCTAGCCGGTGGCGCCGTAGCGTTGCGTGTGGCGTCGCCCAGAGCCCTTTTTTCCGCCTCGGGCCTGATGGCTGGCCTGGGCGGGTTGGGCGCATTCCTATCTCCCGGACCTGCGTTGATCTATCCGTCGGTGGTTGTTCTGGGCATTGGATCGTGGCTCTACGTGCCTAAGCTGCTGACCCTTCCCATGCAGATGGACGGGATAACTCCAGATAAAGTGGCTGTTATTTGGGGTTCTATCCTGACATTCTCCGGGTTCGCTATGTTCATCTCGCCGATCGTGGTCGGCAGCCTGCGCGACCTGACTGGGTCCTTCATACCGGGACTGGCAGTATGTGCCGCCGCCTCCTGGACCCTTCTGCTGGCAGGCATTCTTTTGCCCCGGAACACCACAGGGCCGCAGGCTGAAACCGAGCCTTCCCTGCAAGATTGACAACCCAAAACCTGGCGCGTAACTTTAAGCCTCAATTCAAGTACCCCGTATTCAAGCCCAACTACACGCACATGAGGAGATTTTCATGGGTAGGATTCCACCAGCAACCAGAGACACCGTTCCCAGCGGCCAGACCGCTGAATTTGACCAACTTCTTGCCGGTGCAGGCTCGGTGCCGTTGGTCGGACCCGGATCAATACTGTGGCACGTCCCCAAGGCCCAACTTGCGGCCACGGCGCTGAACCAGTACCTGCGCAACGATTCGTCGTTGTCAGCCAAAGTTTTGGAACTGGCCATGCTAGTTACTGCGCGTGAAAACGACTGCATGTACGTTTGGAACGCTCATGCCGCATCCGCCAGATCCGCCGGAGTGCCCGACGCAGTGGTGGATGCCCTCAGAGACCGAAAAGAGCTCCCTTCTCTGACTCCCGATGAGGCTGCAGTGATCAATTACGGTCAGGAATTCTACCGTACCCACAGAGTGAGCCGCGGTGCCTTCCAGGCGGCCATAGAACAGTTCGGCACCCAAGGGCTAGTCGAACTTACGGTCACCATGGGCAACTATGCCTTAATAGCCTTCGCGGTCAACGCCTTTGACTCCGAGCTGCCGGCCGACCGGACGGAGCCTGTCCTGCCCGCCTAATCCGCATCAGGAGAAGACCAACATGGCCGTCCAACCCTTCACGATCGATGTTCCGAACTCAATCCTTGAAGACCTGAAGTCCCGGCTTGAGCGAACCCGCTGGCCGGATGAGCTTCCGGGCACGAACTGGGACTACGGGAGCAACCTGGACTACGTCAAAGAGTTGGTGGAGTACTGGCGCGCAAAGTTCGATTGGCGCGCCCAAGAAAGGCTGCTCAATTCTTTCTCGCACTTCAAGACGGAAGTGGACGGCCTGGATATCCATTACATCCACGAAAAAGGAAAGGGGCCAAACCCTATTCCCCTGGTGATCACACACGGCTGGCCCGGCACCTTCTTTGAGATGTACAAAGTCATCCCCATGCTGAGCGACCCGGCCAGCCACGGCGGGGATCCAGCGGACGCATTCGACGTTGTGGCGCCTTCCATGCCTGGCTACGGGTTCTCTGGCCACACCACCGAGCGGGGGCTGGACGTCCTGGCAATCGGAGACCTGTGGGCCAAATTGATGTCGGATAACCTGGGCTATCAGCGGTTCGGCGCCCAGGGCGGTGACTGGGGCGCCATCGTCACGGCCAAACTCGGGCTTTCCCACAGCAACAAGGTCATCGGCATCCACTCGACCTTCATCTCCCGGCCGACGCCCTACATGGGGCCAGGCTCAAGGGAATTGTCTGAGGCCGAAAAGGCGATGTTCCAGCAGCGGACCGACTGGCAAGCCGCCGAGGGTGGCTACGCTCACATCCAAGGAACTAAACCCCAAACGCTCTCCTACGGCTTAAACGACTCTCCCGCCGGTTTGGGCGCCTGGATCGTGGAGAAATATCGGACGTGGAGCGACTGCGGCGGAGACGTGGAGACGAGGTTCACCAAGGACGAACTCCTCACAACAATCACCATCTACTGGGTCACCCAGTCAATCGGCTCGTCCACCAAGCTGTACTACGAATCGCTGCGAGAGACGTGGAGATTGGCTCAGGGCGAACGCATCGAAGTGCCCTGCGGCATCGCAGTGTTCCCTTCCGAGATCAGCGTCCCGCCCCGGGAATGGGCCGAGCGGTCGTACAACGTTCAGCAATGGACGGTCATGCCCAGCGGAGGACACTTCGCAGCCTTGGAAGAACCGGTCAGACTGGTGGAGGATATCCGCAATTTCTTCCGGCCGCTGCGATAACACGCCCTAGATGAGGCGTCCCAACCTTTCTCGATTAACCCCGGACTGGCTGTTCACCTATACCGGGGTGATGCTGATGACCGGCATCCTGGTCAACTGGGGCACCGGATTCACCAATTTCGCGCACAGCCTGACTCTTCCTTCCATGGAATTGGACCTAGGGATCTCCCACACCAAGGCTGGGTTCGTGATCACCATGATGGCCATGGTCCGCATGGGCAGCACCCTCATATCGGGTACCTTGGCGCCTCGCTACGGTAGCCGGTTCATCATCGGCGTCGGGACGGTTGGAGCCGGCGGCGCTATGATCCTGCTGGGATTCGCTCAAACCTACCCATTGGTGCTGTTGGCTGCCGGTCTGATGGGCATGGGCTCGGGAACAGCGCTTACTCCGATGATGGGGCTGTTGTCCCGCTGGTTCAGGTCCAGCGACCGGGGCCTGGCGGCTGGTCTGGCCGCAACCGGAGGTAGCTTCGCCTTTATCTTTGCCGGCCTCATAGTGCCGTGGCTGGTGGGCCGGGACGCCGACGACGGGTGGCGGCATGCCTGGTTCTTCTTTGGCACGATAGCCGTCGGCATCGGGTCCGTCTCACTGGTATTCGTGCGAGAGCGTCCCGTGGGTAGCCAGCAACAGGACCAGGGAACCGCACCGGAGCCAGAACCGGGGCGTGCCGCCTGGCCGATGGCTGCTTACAAGAACCCCATGATCTGGCTGATCACATTCCTGGCCTTCACGTCTGGGTGGTCCCAAAACATCTTCACTTCTTTCTTCGGCGTTTACCTATCTCAGGAAAACGGCGTCAGCCTGACGACTGTTGGGCAACTGGTGATATTGATCGGCGTTTTGAGCGTTACCAGCGGGGTGCTCTGGGGCCGTATCTCAGACCGATTCAGCCGAGGCCAAGCCTTTTTCTACTCGTTCTTACTGCAGGGGTTGGCTTTCATCTTGATGGCCGTACTTCCGGGGATGGGCATTTTCATCATCTCGGCCATCCTGTTGGGTTTCACCCTGCGGGCGACATATACCGTCTGCGCCGCTTCGGCAGGCGATTATGTGGCCGTGCAGTTCTCGGCCGCCGCTTTTGGACTCATGGCGGTGGGCGCCGGCCTGGGCAGCGCCATCTCACCGACGGTCGGCGGGGCCATCGCTGACAACCTGAATATGAGCTGGTCGTTCGCTGCTGCGGCGATCTTTTCTGGGGTAGGAATGGCCGGGTCTTTGTTATTGATCAAACACACGCGGTCGCTAAAGGTCTTACAGCCGACGCCCACAGATTAGCCGATTGGCCGCCAAGACACCACGCGGGGTTCCAGGTGAATCCCGCCTTTGATGGTAAAACCGCCGTCCTTTTCCTCAAGGACTTGCGGTAGCAGGCCTTCTAGGCGTTCCATCTGGGGTGAGTCGGGAGTCACGTACAGGCGGCGGGCCAGTTGCTCCCTGGCTATTTCCAGGCTTTCGAATCCTCGATTGCGCTGGGCGTGGACGACCTCCACGTTCGGCTCAACTCCCAATTGACCCAGGACCTCCAAAAACTCCGGCAGGCTGGGCAGGGGCAGGCGAGGCACGCCGTGGACCGGTTCCCATAGGGGATATATCTGAGACTGGGGCGGGCCTTGGTACATGATGACCATTACCTGGCCGGCGTGCTCTTCCAGCTTCCTGACGAACGCCTCGATATCTTGGATGACGTAGAGAACGTGGGCGCAGATAGCCACGTCCACCCTGGACACCTGGGCCTCCAGCCAGCCTGACTCGACGACATCGACGTTCTGCACGTCGAATTCATTTGCCACCTCCCGCAGCACCCGGCACATGCTGGG
Organism: SAR202 cluster bacterium; assembly: GCA_009392075.1. Next base: position 469 of record VFHG01000047.1, on the reverse strand, counting down.
CGAAGGCTCGACAGCGATCATTTTCTTGGCGTCTAGAGCCAACGGCAACGCCAGGCGCCCTCCGCCGGCGCCCACGTCTAGGACCACCTGCCCAGGCGCGATCTTCTTCCGTAGTTGATCGACTAGGACATCATCGGTGCGCCTGGGGTCGGCCCGGAAATTCTGGGCAAAGTTGCTCCAGGAGTCCGCGGGCGGTTCTTCCCTGCGCATACTGTCGGATTGGGCATGCTCGGCACGGACCATCTCAGTCCAGCGTTTGGTTGCGCTCATGCCCCCTCTTTGGTGGTAAGCCGCTGGTTCGTACATGCGGATTGTACCCGCGCCTAGCCGAAGCCTCAAATTTACGGAGCTTGGCACGATGCGCTTAGAATGTCCGCCGATGGCCGTTCGAATACGTGGGAGACTCCTGGTGATGATTGTAGCGGTACTGATGCTGAGTTGTGGCTTGCGACGGGGCCGCCACAACTCA
>VFHG01000046.1 GCA_009392075.1 SAR202 cluster bacterium | reverse complement strand
GGCGATGTCTGCGCCTAGTCCGGCTAACTTCATGACCGTGGCCCGGCCCACGCCGCGCATGCCGCCAGCGCCGGTGATCAAGGCTACCTTTCCGTCTAGATCAGGCATGAGTGCCTCCATCCTTTACTTGATTCATCTGAGCGTCCCGCCAGTTTAATCGACGGCACCGGCCAACACAACGCCGCGCCTGAATCGCGTCTTTCTTGACAGCCCAGATGGCGGCCCATATAGTCCAGCCAATTCAGCGGTAGCTGGTTAATTGGGATGGTGAAGGCAAGCATGAGTACCTCGATAATCCGTGGCAAGTATGTCATCTGCGAGGCGGCAGTTGACGGTCAGTCCAGCCGGGTAATCACCGATGGAGCAGTGTTCCAGCGGGACGGGGTCATCGAGGCGGTTGGCGATTACGACGAGATCAAAGCCGCCCATCAGGCCGACGAGGAGCTGGGAGGGCCTGGCTATGTGGTCATGCCAGGTCTGGTGAACGCCCACCACCACGGCCGGGGTGTGAGCACCTTCCAGAATGGTTGCATCGACGATTGTTTAGAGACGTGGATACTGGCCGGATGGGGCCGCCGTCCCTACGACCATTACCTGATGACCTTGTTCACGTCCATCCAGATGATCGAATCCGGCACTACCACCACCATGTACAACCACGCCCAGACCCCGGCAACGGGCCTGGCCGACGATGTATCGGAGGTGTTGCGTGGGTTCGCCGACGCCGGGATGCGGACCGCTTTTTCGGTTTACTTCCGAGAGCGCAACCGCGTCGTCTACCAGGACGACGAGCAGTTCATCTCTGGCCTGCCCGGAGACTTAACCCGATCACTGCGGCAGTTCTTAGCCGCTGTTAACCTATCTGAAGAAGAGTATTTCTCGGTTTTTCAAGGCCTGCACCAAAAATATTTGAACGATTCCGATTCCAGAGTGACGGTGCTGCTCAGTCCCAGCAACGTACAGTGGGTTTCAGATGAGTTCTTGCTGCGGACCAAGGATGAGGCCACACGGACCGGCGCAGCGATTCATATCCACTTAGTAGAAAGCCTCTACCAGAAGGAGTACGGCCTCCGGACCTGGGGTCACACCCCGGTCGAGCACCTGAATACTCTGAGCTTCCTGGGGCCGGAAGTGTCCTGCGCCCATTCAGTCTGGCTGACCGACCAGGACATCGACATCCTGGCCCAGACCGGCGCCACGGTATGCCATAATCCCAGCTCAAACCTGCGCCTGAAGAACGGCATCGCACCGGTGAACGCCATGCTGGACAAGGGTGTGAACGTTGCCCTAGGCACCGACAGCACCGCCCTCAACGACGACGACGACATGATCCAAGAGATGAGGTTGGCCGCCAAGCTGCACCGGCAACCCAGGATGGACATGCCGGCATTGAACTCACACCAAGCACTACGCCTGGCCACCGCCAATGCAGCCCGGCCAACTGGACTCCAAGACAAGATCGGCGTCTTGGAACCGGGCCGTTTCGCAGACCTAGTTCTGCTGGACCTGGACGCCTTGACCGATCCTTATTCTGACGCAGGCATAGACGTGGTGGACATGCTTCTGTACCGGGGCAAAGCGTCACACATCGACATGGTCATGATCCAAGGTGAGGTAGTAGTGAAAAACGGCACTTTTATCAAGATGGATAAAGAGGCAGTGCTGCGGGAGATCAAAGAACAGTTCGCCCGGCCTATGGAGGGCCGGGCCATTGAGGCCAAGAAACTGGCCCAGGGATTGACGCCTTTTGTAGAAGAGTTCTACAAGGACTGGGGCAAGTCGGAAATCACGCCCCACTACGGGTTTAATAGCCGGGTGTAAGCTTTCGAACCCAACATATCCGGTCTTTTCCCGGATTTTTTGAGGACCTGAAACATGATGTCCACCGTCTCGTCGGAGGTCTGTTCGGTGCAGACGATCTCGACCAACGGGGACACATAAGCCGGTCCTGTGTAGTGGTCACTAGTACCCGGTCGGGCGTTGGGTCACCCCGGCGAAACGGCTTGAAATTATCATTGAAGTGCTGCTTGCCAGTATCGTCCGTTCCGGACAGAAGGCGTCTAGGTCTTGGAAGATCTGTTGCTTCAATTCAACGTTCTCGTAAACCGCTTCAATCACCATATCTCAGTCTCGTGACGCTCCTTCCAAGGACGTGGTGGTGGAAATATTGGCCAAGGCTGCCTGGGCGAAGTCAGGCTTCGTCATATCCAACCCCACCAATCTATCCAGGTCTGCCTTGACGAAATCCATACCCTTTTGGAGGCTCGTATCGTTGGTGGAATTAAGACGTACCTGGTAACCGGCCAAGCCCAACGTGAGGGCGATCCCGTGGCCGATATTCCCAGCTCCGACCACTGCCGTGGTTTTAACTCCATTGAAATTCATATCGATTCCTTATCCTGCCTGACTCGGAATATTACTCTCAGACTTAGGGCACAACGACAAGGTTGGTTAACATCGGATGCCCCTTGCCCATGTGTTAGTATTGGGGCGATTGCCAGGCGTGGCATTACACATGTCCGGCGTCGCTAAATCAAGAAAACGTTGGCAGGAGTGAACTCATCATGGCCACGGTAGGTAGCGGCAAATACACCTATGAATACATCCCCGATTGGGCGAAACTGCCCTCGGGGCAAGAATTCGGCACCTGCAGTGCAGTCGCCTCCGACTCCCAAGACCGGGTCTACGTCTTCCAGCGCAAGAGCCCGCCGGTCTTGGTTTTCGACCGGGACGGCAATTTCCTCAGCTCGTGGGGCGAGGGCATGTTCGACGACCCCCACGGCATCTTCATCAAGGACGACATCGCCTATCTCACCGACCGGGAAGGCTCCATAGCCATGAAGTGCACCTTGGACGGAAAACCCCTGCTTTCCATCGGCACCAAGGGCGAGTATTCGGATACCGGCTGCGAGAAGGCGGGCGATGTCTGCCCTCGTTCCGCTGGTCCGTTTAACTACGTCACCGAGATGGTCCCCGCTCCCAATGGAGAGCTTTATATCTCCGACGGCTACCGGAATGCCCGTGTGCACCGGTTCTCCGCCGCCGGCGACCTGATCTCTTCCTGGGGCGAACCAGGCAAGGGCGGCCCCAATCAGTTCCATCTACCCCACAGCCTGATCGTCGGCGCCAACGGCCAGGTCTACCTCTGCGACCGCGAGAACAGCCGCGTCCAGGTGTTCTCTCCAGAGGGCGAATACATCACCATGTGGACCGATATGCAACGGCCATTGGATATCTCCCAGGACAGCGAGGGCATCTTCTACACGTCAGAACGCCCGACCGAGACCGCACCGCCCCAGATGAGCGTGTTGGACGGCGACGGCAAGGTCCTCGAGAGATTTCCTTCGCGCTCGGCCCACGGATCTTGGGTCGACGCCCATGGCGACCTGTACCTGGCCTTGACCTCTGAAAAGAGCGTCGATAAGTACGTCCGGATCGGGTAAGCAGCCAAGAATATAGACTAATGGCCGACAACCAACAACAACCCAAACGCAGCCTCTCGGGCTTGGAAGTGAAGCCGGTCTATACACCGGACGACCTGGCTAACAACGACTTTGCGAGGGACTTGGGTCAGCCGGGGGAGTTTCCCTTCACTCGCGGCCCCTATCCCAACATGTACTCGGGGCGGCTGTGGACCAGGCGTCAGATAGCTGGCTTCGGCACCGCCCAGGCAACCAATGAGCGATACCGGTTCCTGTTGGATCACGGCCAGAACGGCATCAGCACCGACTTCGACCACCCGACCCTGACGGGCTACGACTCTGACCACGAGCTGGCCGAGGGCGAGGTCGGCCGTCTGGGCGTGGCCATCGACTCCGTCCGCGACATGGACGACTTGTTCCTGGATATACCGCTAGACAAGGTCAGCGTGTCCCTGACCATCAACCACCCGGCGATCGTGTTGATGGGCATGTTCTTGTCCGTCTCCGAGAAGCGAGGCGTAGATTGGAAATCGCTACGGGGAACGGTCCAGAACGACTCTCTAAAAGAGTTCCATGGCCAGAAGACCTTCGCCTTGGGGCCTCGTCCCTCGCTGAAGCTGACCACCGACATCGTGGAGTTCTGCACCAATCACGTGCCCAACTGGTACACCATCTCCATCTCCGGATATCACATCCGGGAAAGTGGCTCGGACGCCGTCCAGGAGCTGGCCTTCACTATCGCTCAGGGCATGGCCTATGTGGAGTCGGCCTTGGAGCGGGGACTGCCGGTGGACAGTTTCGCTCCCCGCCTGTCGTTTTTCTTCGGCTGCCACAACGACGTATTCGAAGAGGTGGCCAAGTACCGGGCCGCCCGGCGCATGTGGGCCCGAATAATGAAGGACCGCTACAAGGCCCAGCAGCCCGAGTCCATGCGGCTGCGGTTCCACACCCAAACTCTTGGTTCGACGCTGATGCGGCAAGACCCGCAGAACAACATCGCCCGGGGCACCTTGCAGGCGTTAGCGGCAGTGCTCGGAGGCACCCAGTCGCTGCACGTTAGCGGCTTCGATGAGGCCTTCGACATTCCTTCTGAAGAGGCCATGCGAATGTCATTGGCCACCCAGTTGATCCTGGCCCACGAGTCAGGAGTGGCCAACACGGTCGACCCGCTGGCCGGGTCTTACTTCGTTGAAAGCATGACCGATCGGATCGAAGAAGCCGCCTGGGAATACATCTCAAAGATCGAAGCCATGGGCGGCGGCGCCTATCCCATGAAACAGGGCATGCTCCGGGCCATTGACACTGGCTACATCGAACTGGAGATCGCCCGGTCGGCCTACGAATACCAACTCCGCATCGAGAGCGGCGAGCAGGTGGTGGTTGGGCTGAACCAGTACCAGTCAGAGGGCGCCCAGAAACTGGAACTGTTCCAGTTCGACCCGGAAGAAGAGGAGTGGCAGAAGGGACGGCTCGCCGAGACCCGCAGCGGGCGCAGTTCAGCCGATGTGAAGAAGGCCCTGTCTTCTCTAAAACAGGCCGCCAAAGACGACAAAAACCTGATGCCCGGTGTCCTTGAGGCAGTGGGAGCCCTGGCCACCGAGGGCGAGATTCTGGACACCATGCGTGAGGTCTACGGCGAGTACGTGGACCCAGGGGTCTTTTAGCGGTGGCTGCCCAGCCGGCGAACATCAAAGTCATCCTGGCCAAGTTGGGGTTGGACGGGCATGACCGGGGCATCAAGGTGATCGCCAGGGCCATGCGAGACGCCGGCATGGAGGTGATCTACATGGGCATGCGGGTTACCCCCGACCAGGTGGCCCAAACCGCAATGCAAGAAGACGTCGACGTGGTGGGCATCAGTATCCTCTCCGGCGCCCACATGCGCCTCATTCCCCGTTTGACCAAAGCCCTTGAAGACCGGGGGATCAGCGACGACCTGCTCCTGATGGTGGGCGGCACCATCCCTGAAGACGAGGTTGAGTTGCTGGAAAAGATGGGCGTGCAAGGCGTTTTTCCAGTAGGCAGCTTTACGTCATCCATGACCGAGTTCATCACCGAGAACGTCAGCCGTGGCCGGTCGGCGCCCTAGGCATAATCCAAACCCTC
>VFHG01000045.1 GCA_009392075.1 SAR202 cluster bacterium | reverse complement strand
GCCTGCCCGTTCATCTCATAGACCAACATCATCTCTTCGCGGTTGGCTTCTTCCAAGTTCAAGCTGCGCTGGTAGACCTGGACCTCATCCCCTTGGACCCCTTGGTCGGCGCCGGAAAAAACGATATTCACTGCTTCGTTTTTGAGACCGGCTTCATCCAGGATTCCCTTGAGCGGAGTGCCGGTCCATTCGGCGTTGCCGATTCCTTCGGTGAACCATGGCTGGCTGATGATGCGAGGATTCAGCAAAGACCTGCCATTGCCGGCGCATTCCATGGTGACTGCCATGGTACGGGAGGGCCGCGCTTTGATGTCGTCCAGGCTTAAACTAAGCGGATTGGAGACCAGACCGCCTACATTAAGCCTGTATTGGCCGGCATCTACGTCAGGGATATCGAAGTGGATTATCAGGTAATGCATCCCGGACGGTGTGATGGGATAGCGCATGGCCTCCAGCGGCATGCCCCGGTTGCGCAGAGCGAGTTGGAGTTCTTCTCTGTGAAACTGGTCTAAGGAGTCCCGTTCGCTGATGTCCGGGATGGATGGGAATCTCGGGGATGGATTTTTCTGAGTCATTCTCGCCTCATAAACAGTTTGAGTTAAACGACGGTTTTTCCGGCTATCTGGTCTGCATCGGCCCCGTTTGCATCGACAATGATGGATCGGCGGCCCACTCAGACATTGAAGCGTCGTAGACTGCCACGTTCTCGTAGCCCAGCAAGGTCAGGATGAAGGCGTCGTTGCTGGCGGCGATACCGCCTCCGCAGTAGGTAATCACCCGTTCCGCGCGGTCCGCGCCGACTTGGGCGAACCGCTCAGCCAACCGCTCGGCTGGGAGATAGGCGTGGGTGACGGGGTCCGTCAAATCTGCTGCAGGTACGTTCACGCTATTGGCTATGCGGCCGGCGCGCCCGTAGTTGGCTCCACCCGAGCCCAGGTGTTGTTCCTCACTGAGCGCGTTCAACACGCAGGTCGATCCATTATCCAGCGCGGCCAACACTTCATCCTTGTCTGCCATGAGTCCGGCCCTGCGTTTGGCGAGAAAAATAGCGGGAGGATAGGTTGATGGGTCGCTGTTCACTGGGCGGCCCTCCAGCTTCCATTTGTAAAGGCCGCCGTTGAGGATATAAGCGTCATCGAACCCGAAGGCACGCAGCATCCACCAGATGCGGGTGGCCCAGGAACCGGTAGTGGAGTCGTATAGCACCGCCCTGGTGCCGGCGCCCACACCGTAGCCGGAAAATGCCTGGGCTAGCTGTGGTACCTGGGGGAGCATGTACCGGAAATGGGCATTGTTGTCGGAGAGATCATTCACCAAGTCCGCGTGTCCAGAGCCGGGGATGTGTTCCATGGCCCACGACTCGCGGCCGCTTTCGGCCCGTATACCGCCGCTTCCATCGGGCCGGTTGAAGGCAGTACAGTCCAGAACGCGGAGGTCGCTGTCGTTTAGGTGGTCGGCAAGCCAGTCGGTCTCCACCAGAAATTCGGGGTATTTAAAAGCCATGATCTTGCCTCCGGTGATCTCGTTCGTGCTTCCTCTTGCCAATAGCAAAAGGCGGTCAGCCGCAATGCTATGGCGGACTAAACGCCCTGTCAATCGAAATCATTTCGCGGAGGTTTAACACTTTTAGAAGACCCAGCCGAAAGGGCCAGAAAGCCCGTGCCCAAAAAGGCAATCACAACGCAATGTGCTGGTGAGGAGCGCTGATCTGTTGCTTGTACTATTTCAGTGAAGGATTAGTTAACACGTTGGCAATGACGTATTGACCCAGGCTCCTGTTCTCAGTGAAATCCCCGATGTCCAATCCCTCACCGAAGGCAATCACAGGAATGTCGAGTTCGTGGGTCGACCCGTGGCTACGGAGCCTCTGAGGAAATGCCACTTCCGACGGGTCTCCAAATACTACGTCATGCGCTCCCAAGGCCATGATGTCGCCGATACGCTCCGGCATCAGCTTGAAGCGTCTGGCCGCTTCTTGCCGTGACAATGCTTCTTCGACTCCATATACGTTCCGAAGGACCTCAAGAGCAGGCTCAGGATTGTCGGAACGGCCTTCAAGATGGATGTAGATGCAGCCGCCAAGGTTGGAATGGTGCACCGTGTATTGGTCTTTGATGATCGGTATTGCCCGTGCTTTGATCCCCGCCTGAGCCAAGTTATCTGGTAAGTGGAGCATGCGGGTTTTTGTGGACATACCGTGGTCAGCCGTAATCAGAAAATTCGCGTCTGGTAAAGCGTCCACCAACTTCCCGATGCCCTCATCTAACAGGGCGATGTGGCGGGCCGATTCAGGTTCGTCCGGAGCATATGAATGCATCGCATAATCAGTGGTCGTTAGGTATACCAGGTCGAAATCTTGTTGCGACAGAATGAACAGCCCGGCATCCAACACCCAACGGTTCACTTCCAATGAGTAGATTTGTGGCGGCGCTCCAACGCCGTTCACGACCCAGTCGGGCGGTTGCTCGGAGGAAACGCTCACCGTTGTGCCGTTGCTGAGGAGCCGGCGAAGTTTGTCCTTGGCGGTGACTAAGAGCGAGCGCAGGCCCAGGCCGGCGGCTCGTTCGAACATGGTCTCAGCCCTGATGTATTCCGCCGACTCCATGTAGTGCTCACCACCGCGCTCATGATCCAACCAGTAATTCGAGGTGATGCCGTGGCTCTCGGGGTAGCTGCCGGTGACTAACGATACGTTGTTTACGTTGGTGACGGACGGCATCATTCCCCGGACGTTAAGCCTCGACCCCGCTTTGGCTAACTCCTGCAGCCTCGGCGCTGGGCACACATCGAGATACTCCGGGTCGAGACCATCGATCATGATCACTATCGTCGTCTTCATAGGCGTGATATTCGCTCGCTGATTAATTCCATAATGGCACGGATTTTACTACGTTTGGCACAACAGACCTATTCTTCGACGTGAGATTCGACTGGGTACACAATCCCAGGCCGTTTGACCGTGGGTAAGGCTTGCATTCCGTTCTGGCATAATGTGCCCAATGCTACGCACAGTCATATCCAAGATTCTGTCTCTGGTCCACAACATAAACGGATACTACGTCCGGTATTTTTTATGGGTATTGAGCCTCGGGATCCTGGTTGCAGTCATCGCGGTGTTGAAATGGATTGGCAGCAACGACTCAGACGCCATTGAAACCACACTCCGTTGTAGAGATTGTGCCGAAACCTCGGTCACTTTGGTGATTGACGGCGACACTTTGGAGACCGGCCAGGGCCGGGTACGTTTATTTGGCGCAGGAGCTCCCGAATCTGGCGAACGTTGCGCTGCAGAGGCCACCGCCCGACTGAATGAACTCGCTGGCGACTCAGTTAGGCTGCAAAATGGCCCTAGATTGTTCGACCGGTTTGGCCGTATCCTGGCCTACGTTTATACGGAAGATGGTTTCAGCATAGACGAAGTCCTTGTTCGGGAAGGCTTGGCTGAGGCCTGGACCAGTGACGGCCAGCACCGTAGTCTTCTTGTGGCCTTGGAGAGCGATGCTAGAAGGGATAACACCGGCTGCCTGTGGGACGGCAGCAACGCAACTGGCTGATCACCCCCCACTGAAAGTTAGGATTCCAGGCGGCCTGGTTAGGCGGATGCTGCTGCCGGGACTTCCGCGTTCGGTGCAGTGAGTTCTGCAGTGTCAGGTCGATTGACCGTAACCAAGACGGGTGTTAGCGTTCGACAGTCATCTGCCGATATTTGGTATCTGCAGGTGGATGGCGCAGATCCGGAACGCTGGGAAAGGGCCGTTTGTCGAAATTTACCGCTACCGTAATTCGGGCTGGCTATCCCTTCTCCGTATTCCGGTACCGCGATTTTTCTTACGTTTGGGCTTCCACGAGTTTGGTGACTATGGGAACCCAGATGGAAGCATTAGTCCTGGGGTGGTTCATTCTCACCCTGACCGACTCGCCGTTCCTGGTGGGAGCGATATCGGCGGCCCGGATGGCCCTAAATATCATGGCCCTTTTCGCCGGCGCGATCGCTGACCGGGTCCCTCGGCACAAGATTTTGGCCGCCGTGGAATTCCTTATGGCCGCATTCGCCGGGGTGATGCTTGTGTTGATTCTGACGGGCCTGCTGGAGACCTGGCACGTCTTCGCTATAGCGGTGGTCGCCGGCATGGTGCGGGTTTTTCAGATGCCCGCAGCCCAAGCGATGGTGGCTGACACGTTGCCTGAGGAGCGCATCGCCAATGGGGCTGCGTTAAACAACCTGGGTAGGAATATCGCCATGTTGCTCGGGCCTTTGGCGGGCGGGATCCTTTTCAACAGCTATGGCCCTAAAGGCGCTTTCACCGCTATCGCAGTTCTCTATTTGGTGAGCGGCTGGGTTGCTCTCTACATCAGGTCATCAAGCGTGCCCGTCCAAGACGGTAAAAAACCGGAGCCAGGGTCCGTGATCCGCGACGTGATTGCGGGATTGAAATATGTGAAAGGGGAGCAGGTGCTTTGGGGCACGTTGGTCTTGGCTCTGGCCTTTGAGTCCACAGGATGGACTTTTCACACGACCCTGATGCCCATATTCGCACGCGACGTGCTATATACCGACTCGGTCGGGTTGGGGTGGCTGCTGTTTGCTTTCGGCATCGGAGCCGTTGGCGCATCCCTTGGCTGGGCTATGTTCAGAGATTTACGACACGTCGGGAAACTCATGATCGGGTCGGTGGTTGTGTGGCATGCGAGTATCCTCGTATTCTCCGCAACCCAATCGTTCTACCTGTCTATGGCGATACTGACGGTGACCGGAGCGGGCTTCGCATCGACTCAAGTTTTCCTACTTTCTGCGTTACTGGGCACCTCCAAGGCCGAGTTCAGAGGACGAGTCATGAGCCTTCGTTCCTTGGCGATCTATGCCTTTGCCTTCGGTAGCATGACTTCTGGAGCCATGGCCGGGCTTTGGAGTGCGCCCAAAGCCGGATACGTCGTCGGCGCTATGGGGATAGTTATGGCTCTCTTGTTGGCCGTGGTGGCCCCCAAACTGCGGAGGCTTTAATGGGCCGAGATCAGTAGAGACCAAGCAACAAAACTATGCCGGATAATTGGTTTGCTCTATTTCTAGCACTCGTTTTTCTGCTGACCTAGGAGTCTAAGACCGGAAGCCCCGATGGCAGCGCCCACCACGATGCCAATAGCAATCCCCAGCCCAACATTGCCGGTCAATGCCCCGATAACGGTACCCACCATTATGCCAAGACCGACGCCGATGCCGATTGTTTTAATATTATCTTTTGGATTTTCTACCTGAGCCCTTGCGAATTCTGTTTCGGCGCCGCTACAAAAGAACGGCGCCAATTCTTTAGATGCGTTTCCCTAGTCTTCGATCTCCAAAATCATCTCGATCTCGATACAGGCCTGATTCGGCAGGGCGCTCATGCCCACGGCGGACCTGGCATGGGCCCCGGCGTCGCCGTAAAGCTCGCTGAGCAGGTCGGTCGCTCCATTGGCAACAAGGGGTTGTTGGCCGAAATCCTGGGTGCAGTTGACCATGCAGAGCAACTTGGCCACCTGCTTTACCTTGTCCAAGTCGCCGATCACGGCTTTTACGTCGGACAAACAGGCGAGGGCAGCGCCCTTGGCGCCTTCGTAACCCTGCTCTACAGAGATATCCGCGCCCAGCTTGCCACGATGTTCCGCCCCGGCAGTGTGCCCGCCGACGAACAGAAGGTTTCCAACCCGCACTGCTCCAGCCCGGCCGGGGGGAGGCGTGCCAGCAGCCGGTAACTCTAGCCCCATCGCTTTCAGTTTGTTCTCGATCTCCATGATATTTCTCCTCTATCTGTAAATTTTTCGGGCGACCGAACAACAGTCCAGCGTTATCTAGGCCATACTTCGGTCAATGAAGTGGCCAGCCAATGGGCCAGGGCGGCATTGACCTCCGCCGGTTTTTCCTGGGCGATCCAGTGTCCGGCCTTCACTTCGCTGATCGTCAGGTTAGAGCAATGATCGCGCATCGGCTGAGCTAGGTTAGACCTTGTGCACTCGCAGGTAAAGTCATATTCGGCGGCGATAAATAGGGTGGGCATCTCCAACGTGCCGCCGTTCACGGCCCGATCAGCATATACAGCGTTGGCGTCGTGGTTCATGTAATAGGAACTGGGACCAAAAAATCCGTTTCGGGTCAGGGAGGCGGCGTAAGCGGCGAGGTCGGCCTCACTGATCACTTCGGGGTCGCGCGGGACGTCCGGCGGTTCCGTTGCGCCCCGGAACCAGCCCCCGTTCTCGCGCACATAGGCGGTGCGCGAGGGCTTGCCGATTCCGGCCGGGTCACCGCTGCGGAATAGGGCTTTGATGGCCTTGGTTGGGTCGGCGTCAAAGGGCGCGATGGCGGCGGCGAAGTTTTCTTCGTAGAAGCGCTGGTACTCCCACTGGCCGACCGGAAACTCGTCTTCCGGGTAAACTCCGCGGTCGATCAGACCCACTATGGCGTCCAGCCCCCGTTCCAACGTGTAATAGGGCACCGAGAGGTTGGCCACGCCATGACACCGTTCTGGATGATGGCTGGCGATGCTCCAGACCACCGGCGATCCCCAGTCATGGCCGACCCAGACCGTTTTTTCCGCGCCTAGAGCGTCCTGAATACCAATCATATCGGCGACTATCGATTCCAAGGCATAGTCTTCATGTCGGTTGTAGACGGTGGAACGGCCGTATCCGCGCATGTCCGGCGCGATGGCCCGGAAGCCCATGGCGGCTAAACAGGGGAGCTGATGCCGCCAACTGATCGACAACTCCGGCCACCCGTGCACGAAAATAATCAGCGGGCCATCTTCCGGCCCTGCCGCCAGGTAGAAGGTCTGATGGTCCCCGGTTATGACAACGTGTTCTGTGACGTCAGTTGAAATCATGTCTCAGTTCTCGTCGGTGAGATTGTGACTGCGCGCGACCGAGTGATGATAACCACGGAAGGAGGCACTGGCAACCTAGCGTTTTAAGGGCTTCCAGCGGACCGGCCACCATCGACCATGTACACACCACCGGTGCAATAGCTGCTGTCGTCGCTGGCAAGGAACATCATCAGCCTGGCCACTTCCTCGGGGTTCCCATAGCGCTGCAACGGGATACGTGCAGAATAGGCTTGTTTGGTCCGCTCTACAGTTACCTCCGAATCATCCGCCGCCGCGACCCGCATCTCTTCCAAAGAGCGCATCATCCGGGTCTCGATCGGCGCCGGATTCACGGTGTTCACCCGGATGCCCATGGGGGCGCACTCCAGCGCGGCCGTGCGCATCATGCCGATGACTGCATGCTTGCTGGTGGTGTACGCCGACATTCCCGCAGTTCCGCCGATCCCGGCGGTGGAGGAGGTGATCACGATGCTGCCGCCGCCGCGTTCACGCATCACCGGAATCACATATTTAAGCCCCAGCCAGACTCCGGTGACATTGACGGCGATGACCTGTTCGAATACATCGAGAGGATAGTCGGGTATCGGGGAGACCATGCCTTCTATTCCAGCGTTCGCCAGGTAGATGTCGACGCCGCCCCAACGGTCGACGGCTGCCTTCACATAGCTTTCGGCTTGTTCGGGTTGGGTAACGTCGGCGACGACATAACTGGCCGATTCCTCGCCGATGGACTGCACGACAGCCTGGAGAGCAGCCTCGTCGCGGTCGACTAATGCGACCCGGGCGCCTTCCGCAGTGAATAGCCGGGCGGCCGCCTGGCCGATTCCTCCAGCCCCTCCGGTGATCAGAGCGGTTTTTCCTGATAGGCGTGCCATATTTTTCTCCTCTTGCAGGTGTAAGTCCGGGCGGCCTTAGAGCTTGATGGCCTGTTAGCTGGGCCACCGGAGCCGTCATTATGCCAGAACTTCTATTTTGGAAGCCCTGGTCTTAAAAAAGCCCCCTCCAACGAGGGGGCTTTTTAGCGATAATACTAGAGCGGGTTCCCAAATTACTTGAACTCGGGAATCACCTTGTCTGTGAGTATCTGCATGGTCTTCATGACCACCTCGCGCGGGACGGACGAGGTCCAGTTGACCTCGAACATGATCTCATCGGTGCTGTATTGCTCCCGCAGTACATGGATCTTGTCCACCACCTCTTCCGCTGTTCCGAACAGGTTCACTTCCTGGGTTGTTTCAGGGCTAGCCGAGCCTGCGTCGGTGCTTCCGATGCCCATTCGCCCAGAGAAATACAGCCGGGCCAGCTTCATCAGCTCTTCGCTCTGTTCTTCGGCTTGCTCTGCGGTGTCGGCCAGTAGCGTCGGTATGCGGACCACGGTAGTCGGCTCGCCTGGGTGCCCGGCGTCTTTCCAGGCTTTCCGGTAGCTCTTCACGTCTTCTAGCAGGACCGTGGTGCCCCGAAGATTGTGGGTGGAGCTTCCAGCGCCGATGGCTATCTTATAACCCAACTTTCCCATGGGAATGAAGCTCGCCTGGCTATCCACGGGCAGCAGCATCTCTGGGTAGGGCTTCTGGTAGGGCTTTGGGATGGAGAGATATGACTCGTAGAACGCGGGGTAGTTGTAGTACTTACCTTCGAACCCGGAGAAGTGGTCCTCCGTCCAGAGCTGTTTCATGACTTCCAGGAACTCAAAGAAGTAATCACGGCGCTCGTCGGAACCGCGAGACCGCGCTCCCGCGCCGTAGATGAAACGGCCCTGGCTGACCTGATCGACTATCGAGACCTGTTCAGCGGTCTGGAAGGGGTCATCCAGCATCAGATTGTCGAACGCGTATCGTTCGTGGGGAAGCGCTCTGTCCGATAACTCCTCACCGGCGAGCTTCATTAACGGCCGGTGGATGGAAGAGCCGATCTTGATGTTCTTGGTACGGGCAGCGATCACCGCAGCCAACATAAGTACCTGAGGGTCCATGCTGGCCTGTTTCGAAAAGTGTCCTCCGCCGAGCCAGATGTAATCCCAGCCCATGGCTTCGACCGCATCGACCTGCTCGAAGTTCTTGGTGTAAGCCTCAGATTCGAGCATCTCCCCGTTTTCGTATTTGGGGTCCCAAGGCATCGTGCCGCCGGCGTACAAGGCGTTCCAGGTGTCGAATAACCCAAATTTCATGATGTCTCCTTGTGGTTCTTTCGCAGCATTGTTCCCGGGACGGTCCAACAATCGTGTAAGATCATTTCCGAAATTACCTGCCTATTCTAGCGCAATCTGGCCGTGTTGGCAGATGAATTGTGGTTTAAACCACAAAGGCAGGACCAAGCCTCGGCTAATCAAGACCTCGCCGTGGTGGATGCTATGCCAGCCGCCACCATGCCCTAGTCAAAGTTTATATCCTACCGCAGTACTTATCCCAGCAATGATTAAGCTTTTTACTTCTATTCTTCTTCATCCCCTTTTGCTGGTTTCCGATACTCTATTTGATAGCTGCCACAATTTCGTTCTCAACATATTCGACGAACTCTGGTTT
>VFHG01000044.1 GCA_009392075.1 SAR202 cluster bacterium | reverse complement strand
CAGTGCCGCGCCAACCACCGCGACGATTGATTCTTTGCCAACTTGATAGGCAAAGATGTTTGGCAGGCCGCGGTCTCACGGTCCGGGATTTCTGTCTTGTGCCATTGGTTGTCTCCCTGTATTCGATGACAACTTTCAAGGAGTAGCTATTGTCAGCAGGCTCACTCAATCATAAGATGTTTTCCGCGAGTGTGTTTGGGCTAGATAGGAGAAGAAAATGAAAATCGGCGTGAACCTGATCAACTTCGGGCCAGGGGTCAGCCCAGGTTCTCTGAAACGCTGGGCGCAATTCTCAGAGTCCTTCGGTTTTCACCTGCTCATGGCCTCCGACCACATTGCCATCACGCCAGATGTGAGCACCCGGTATCCCGCTCCTTTTTTCGAGCCAATCTCGCTTCTTGGCTGGCTGGCCGGAGTGACCACCACCATCGAACTTGGCACAACCGTGTTGATCGTTCCCTACCGCAACCCTCTTGAGATAGCCAGGGCTTGTGCCAATATCGACCAGCTTAGCGAAGGCCGTTTCATCTTCGGTGTTGGTATCGGTTGGGCCGAGGAAGAGTTCCAGGCGCTCAGAGTCCCATATAGGTCCAGGGGCGCCATAACCGACGAGTATCTCGAGGCGGTCAAGCTATTATGGACGCAGGACGTGGCGTCCTATGAGGGGAAGTTCACTTCATTCAAAGATGTGGATACAGCGCCACGGCCGGTCCAGTCTCCCCATCCCCCGATCTGGGTGGGAGGACCTAGCGATGCCGCGTTGCGCCGTACAGTCCGATTCGGCGACGCCTGGCACCCCGTTCGGATAGCCATGCCCTGGTTCAGGGATACTGGGATTCCCCGTCTCAAAGAGATAGCTGACGAAGAAGGCCGGCCCGTGCCGAACCTGTGTCCCAGGATCAAAGTCCGGCTGACAGACTCGCCCGTTCCCGATGCGGACCGCCTAGTCGGTGAGGGCAGCCTGGACCAGATACACCGAGACCTAGCCGAACTAGAAGCTATGGGTTGCGCCTACGTGGTCCTAGATACATATGCAGACATCCCAGAGGAGACAAGGCATAACGAGACAGCGTGGCGGACGTACAGTGTGATAGCTGAAAAAGTGCTGGACCTGGAAAATCAGACCATCCGTTAAATTGACTCGCCGGTTTGCCATGAGTATATTCGTGCCCACGGCTGAGGTATTTGCCGTCCCGAACTGGAGATCACGGAGGAAGATTTGGCCTTAACCCAAGAGCATATGACGGTCTCGCCAAAGGCGCTGGCAGGCGTCCGGATATTGGATTTCACTTGGGTAAGAGCCGGTCCATGGGCCACCCGCTGGCTGGGGGCCTTGGGCGGCGAGGTTATCAAGGTGGAATGGCCTTTGAACGAACGGGGCCGGACCACCGGATACTCGCCTCCCGGCATGGAGTCAAACCTCAATACCGCGACTAACTTCAACGACACCAACGCCAACAAGAAAGGCATTACCGTCAACCTGCGGTCGGAACGAGGCTTGGAACTGATCAAAAAGCTGGTTGCAGTCTCGGATGTAGTGGTCGAGAACTTCAGCGCCAGGGCCCTGCAAAGCTGGGGACTGGGCTACGAAGAGCTAAAAAAGATCAAACCGGACATCGTCTACGTGTCCCAGTCCGGGTTTGGGCACACGGGGCGGCACCGTGAATACCTCACCATGGGACCCATCGCCCAGGCTTTCTCCGGCCTAACGTTCCTCTCCGGGTTGCCGGGAGAGCAGCCGGCAGGGTGGGGCTGGTCCTACTTGGATGACACCGGCGGCATGTACATAGCCTTCTCCACGATGACCTCCCTTTACCGGCGCAATATGACCGGCTTAGGGCAGCACGTGGACCTCTCTCAGATGATTGTCGGCGCTACGTTGAACGGGTCCGCGCTGCTGGACGCCACGGTCAACGGTCGTCAATCGCGAAGGGAAGGGTACCCGCCGGGCAACCGCGCGCACTGGCCCGGCACCCCAATGGTCAACAACTACCGGGGCTCAACCACCGCTCCTCATAACGCCTACCGGACTAAGGGCGACGGTTACAACGACTGGTGCGCCATCACCTGTTTTTCCGATGAGGAGTGGCAGCGCCTGGTTGGTGTGATGGGTTCACCCAAGTGGGCCGATTCGCCCAGATTCAACACCCTAGGCGCCCGTCTACAGAACCAAGAAGAGATGGACCAAGGGATACAAGAGTGGGCGCAAACCCTCGAGAAGTACGAGTTGATGGAGCTCTGCCAGTCTTCGGGTGTGCCCGCGATGCCGGTGCAGAGCACCGAGAACCGGGTTGAGCACGACCCGCAGCTCCGCCACCGGGAATTGTACCTAGAGGTTGATCACCCAGTGGTTGGCCTCAGGAAATTCCAGAACGCTCCGTTCAAACTGTTCGAGACGCCGGCCCATAACTTCACGGCCGCTCCCCTCATCGGTCAGCACAACCAAGAAATCTTCGAGGGCATGCTGGGCCTCAGCCACGAGGAATTTATCTCAGGGTACGAAGACAATACCTTCTGGCCTACAACCTTGGACCGGTACTCGTATATGGACGACATGATCAAGGCTGAGGCTGTGCCGTTCACCGGTCCAGGCGCCGGCTCCAAAAAAGCCAACTCCGGAAAACCGGCCGACGTGGGACAGCAGCCAGGCCCGCTGTCCGGACTACGGGTGCTGGAGTTGGCCGACGAGAAGGGGCAGTACTGTGGGAAGCTAATGGCTGACCTAGGGGCCGAGGTCATCAAGATCGAGCCTTCGGGAGGCGAAACTTCCCGTACCGTTGGGCCGTTCTTGGACGACCTGCCCCACCGGGAGCGCAGCCTCTCGTTCTGGCATTACAACACATCCAAACGGGGCATCACACTCAACCTGGAAACCGAGGACGGACGGGCTCTATTCAGACGGCTGGCCGACACCGCGGACGTCATACTGGAAACGTTTGATGCCGGCAAATTGCCCTCCCTAGGTTTGGGGTACGACGACTTGTCTCTATCGAACCCGCGGCTAATCATGTGCTCGTTGACGTCGTTCGGCCAGACCGGGCCCTGGCGGGACTTCCTGGCCAGCGACCTGCTACACCTGGCCGCAGGAGGGCAGATGGGCTGTTGCGGCTATGACAGCGACCACGTTGCCGGGGATATCCCCATCGCGCCGGGCGGCGGCAACGCCTGGCATATCGGCAGCCACTACGCCTACATGGGAATCATCGCCGCCCTGATGCACCGCACCAATTCCGGAAAAGGCCAGTACATCGACGCTTCGGTCCATGACGCCTGTGCCCTCACCACGGAGATGCACGTCAACACCTATATCTATCAAGAAAAGGTGGTCCTGCGCCTTACCGGCCGTCACGCCGCAGTAACGCCTTCCGCCCTCAGCCAATTACGCTGCAAGGACGGCTTGTACGTGAATGCCTCCGCATCCCGAGTCACGCTCCGGTTATTCCCGAAGTTGGTCGAATGGATGGATAGCCACGGTCTGGTGGATGACCTTGCGGAAGAACGCTATCTGGACCCCGCGGTTTTTGCAGCGAACGTTGAGCACATCGAAGATGTGCTCGCCAATTTCGCCGCGAATATGACGCGGGATGAAGTTGCCCACGGCGGCCAAGAACGTGGGTTCAACTGGGGGGCGATCAGAGCGCCCGACGAACTGATTGACGAGGGCCACCTGAACGACCGCGGCTTCTGGGTGGATGTGCCACATCCTGAACTGGGCAAGACGTTCAAGTATCCGGGGCCCGCTGGTATCTACAACGGCTCCCCTTGGCGGATATCGTGCCGTGCCCCATTGATCGGCGAGCACAACGAGGAGATCTACTGCGGGGAGTTGGCGCTGCAAAAAACAGAACTGGCCTATCTGGCGGAAGCGGGAGTGGTGTAATCCCACTAGTTGTTTTTGAGTTCGGACACAAACATCGGCATGAGCCATGGCCCAACAGAATTACATACTTGCCGTAGACCAAAGCACCACCAGTTCAGCCGCGTTCGTCATTGACCACGGAGGCCGCGTAGTTGCCTGGGCCAAACGCGAGATCACCCAGTTTCATCCAGAGCCAGGCTGGGTTAGCCACGACCCGGAAGAGCTATTTCGTTCGGTGATCGCGGTGTCTCAAGAGGCTATGGCTTCCGCGGGCATCGGTCCGCAGCAGTTGGCGGCCGTCGGCATCACCAACCAGAGGGAAACCACGGTTGTCTGGGACCGCTCCACCGGGGAGCCCGTCTCACCCGCCATCGTCTGGCAATGCCGCCGCACCGCCCAGATGTGTGATGAGCTGAAGCAACGGGGATTGGAAATGGTCGTCCGGGAAAAAACGGGCCTTATGATCGACGCCTATTTCTCCGCCACCAAGGTCCGGTGGCTGTTGGAACACACCCAAGATGGTCAAAGCCGCGCGGAGTCAGGTGAACTATGCACCGGCACCGTCGATAGTTGGCTCCTTTACCGTCTGACCGGCGGCAGGGTCCACGCTACGGACGTTTCCAACGCATCGCGCACCATGCTTTTTAACATCCACACCCAGGAATGGGACGCTGACCTGCTTTCCCAACTGGGTATCCCCCTGGCCATGTTGCCCGAGGTGCGGCCTTCCAGCAGCGTATTCGGTGAGACCGGTCCCGGTCTATTCGGAGCCGCAGTCCCCATAGCTTGTCTGGCCGGAGACCAAAGCGCCGCCTTGTTCGGCCAGGGCTGTTTCCAGCCGGGGATGCTCAAGAACACCTACGGCACCGGCTCATTTCTGCTGGTGCAGACGGGGGAGCAGCCTCTCCCACCTCCTGCTGGCCTAGTCACCTCCATTGCCTGGCAGCTTGGCGGGCAGCAGACCCAATACGCGCTGGAGGGCAGCGTTTTCATCACCGGGGCCGCCGTCCAGTGGCTGAGAGACGGCCTTGGAGTAATCAAGAACGCGTCGGACACAGAAGGGATAGCTGAATCGGTTTCCGACACGGGCGGAATGTATTTCGTGCCCGCCTTCGCCGGCCTCGGCGCTCCGCACTGGGACCCCTACGCTCGCGGGACGATTGTAGGTCTAACCGGCAGCACAAACCGGGCCCACATCGTCAGGGCGACGCTCGAGGCGATAGCCTACCAGGTCAAAGATGTATTTGACGTCGTCAGGTCGTCTTACGCATCAGAGATACCGGTGGTTCGAGCCGATGGGGGCGGGTCTGCAAACCAGTTCCTGATGCAATTTCAGTCCGACATGCTCGGCGTACCGGTAGAGGTCCCGGAGGTCACAGAAACCACGGCTTTGGGCGCAGCGTATCTAGCCGGGTTGGCCGTGGGATTTTGGGACAGCCAACCGGAACTGTCCAACCAGTGGCAGTTGGGCGCCCGTTACGAGCCCCAAATGTCTCGCGATGAGGCTGACAAGCTGTATGCCGGCTGGCAACGGGCGATGGAACGTTCCCGTGATTGGGAAACGCCCGGCTGAACTCGATTTATCTTGAGGCGGGAATGGTTAGCTGAATGAGACGGTCGGCCCGGTCCTGGTTATCGAGGTCGCGGCAGGTCGAAATTATGTCCTCGAACTGTGACTCCGGGATCGGTAGACCTGGGATGACATCACGGATCCGCCGGGCTTCTTCCTCAAAGTCCCACATGAATTCGCGCCCGGTTGATTGTTTCGTGTAGCTCTTGCCGTCTTTGGTGAAGATGGTGATGCGGGGCCCGAAGAGCGTCATGGTGTGCGACGGGATGATGGTCACCCGGTGCATCAGGTCCAGTACCGATGGCGGGTCAACGGCGCCATCTGAAGAGCCCATTTGCTGGCTCCGTAGCACCGGGAATCCGCGCTGGACGACACCGTACGCGGTGTAGTATTTCGTGCCGCCCGCCTGCGCTTCTCCGTCTTCCCGGCGGCTCGGAAAGGCCGGACTGGGATACTGCGTCTCCAGCCAGTTCACCACGGCCTCAACTCTCTCTACGTCTTCATACCGTATGTCGTGCTCGGTGCAGAGCTGCGCTGTGACATCGACGTGCGCGATGTTGTAGCCAGCGGTGGAGTAGATGCGGTATAGGGTCTCCAGGAACAACCAGTCCTGCCCTATCCCTGCGGTAATCTGGTCCAGGCTGGACTGGGTATCGCCAACAAAGCTGTAGGTCAGCTTGCCTTGGTTGTTGCCCGTGTAGGCGTGATAGAAGCCAGCGTCGCCTTCGAGAGTGGTCTCCCCGCCTACCTGCCCATCTGGGCCAGC
>VFHG01000043.1 GCA_009392075.1 SAR202 cluster bacterium | reverse complement strand
TCCCGGCCGATTGACCGTCTATCTGCTGGCCCTGGCCGAATTCCGGGGCGGGTCCAGCGCCAGGACGCCGGCCACAAGCGTCACCAGGTCGTAGGAAGCAAGAGAGATTCCTTGGCCAACCACCAAGTCTTGGGTGCCCAAGGTACGGCCTTGTTGGGTTATCGCGGTTTTAGAGTCGACCTTCAAGCTGATCAAGTCGAACCAGATATTCGAGAGCGTAACCCGCACTTCGCCCCCTAGACCGGCGGTCACACCTCTGATGATGCCCGTGACCAGGCCGGGCTCAGCCGATTTCAAGCTCAGCGCGATTATCTCACCGGCTTTTTCTTCACCGCCGTCCAAAGACCGGACTCTGGTGTTGGGCCGCACTAGGTCGCCCGCCTTTACGTCTTGGATGAACACCCAAAGGCCGTCACGGCGTATGGCGGTATCTGTGTTGTGGGTGAATGACCGTAACCGGCCATCCGGCGTCCTGATCGTCAGATTGCCGCCGGAGACCTTGGGGATGAAGCTTTGCACCACGCCACTGACCAATTCCTCGTTCCGGGCCGGCGTCAGAGACTCCAACTCCAGCAATCGATAGGAAATTGGGTCGAAACGGGCGAAAACTTCGGAGCCTTCCATCGACCGGTCCAATTTGGCGATCATGCCGTTGCGTAAGACGGCGCTCCCGGCCGTTTGGAGGGAAATCTTTTCTCCGGTGGCCCGGTCCACCATGATGGTGACCTGAGTTTCCGGGCCGACATCCATCAAAACTCCTTGGACCTCACCCCGGCCGGCAGTGGCCGCAAGCTGAGCGGCAGATACTTTGGAAAGGGTGTTGCCGGCCATGACTGTCACGCGACTGGCGTTGTTTCCGGAGATGGAATACCTGATTGTGATTCGGCTGGCCAGGTCCAATTGACCTGACTTGACCCGTTCTCCGAAGAGGGCCACCGGAGTGTTGGCGGAGATTTTGACCATAACGGGCTGTCCCGAAACGGGCTGGACCGTAATCTGTCCTTTTGCGCTATCGATGGACGTAACCAAGCCGGTCACGTCTGCGGATGGTGCTCCGATCTGGTTTTCAGAGAACACCTTGGCGTAAAATTCGCCAGCTCTTTTTAATGCATTTTCCGGCGCGTCGTATGGCTGGCTATCGACCAGCATCGTTAGGTTGCCAACGCCGTGCTCTGCCAACCGCCAACGGAGCGCCGATATGTTCGTCGAAGCTTGGACGGAGTCTATCTGCTGATTCAAAGCCAGAGCCGCGTTAAGACGCTCGGCTCCGGCCAGAGCCCGGTCGATTGCGGTAACGGTCAGGTCTCCGGTGGCTAAGTCCTGTTTCAAGACGGCAGTCACCACTTCCCCGACGCTCGCCAGGCCAAGGAAGTCTGAAATTTCAGACGTGATGGCCGTGATTTGCCTTCCGGAATTGCCCTGCAGCGTAAGGCTCCCAGGATCGTCGATTCCCGCCAATATCCCAGTGAAATGCCTTGTTTGCGCAGGCCGGGTTAGAACGGCAAGGACCGAATCAGCATGTTGGCCGTCGGTCATCGCAGCCACAAGGGTGCCTTTGGCGATGTTGGTGACGGACGGCGACCCCCACCCATGGATGGTGACAGTTGTCTCAGAGTCTGTAGCAAGCGAGATTTGGCCGGAGGTGGTCTGTAGTGTGAGTTCGGCCGGTGAAACAGAGGTTACCGTTCCGAATACTCCTAAGGCTTCACCGCCGTCTGAGAATATGACCGGGAGGATTGCAGACTCGGTTTCCCCGGTGATCGAGGTGGCGACCACCTCGATTATCAATGGGTTAGAGGTGGTGTCACGATCTAAGTAGACCATGAAATTGCCGTCATGGTCGGGGAGGGCCAGCCGTCCGTTCACGCTGATGGTGGCGTCCGGCGAGGTTACACCGCTCACAAATACCCGGTCCAATTCGGTGACGAGATTGACTTCCGGAGAGTGTAGACGCAGCATCAAGGCCTGGCTTTGATGTTCTATCTTCGGCGCCGGCCTGGCCTCGGGTTTGGGCGTGCTTGTGGGGGCCGCTTGCTCTTCCCCACCGCACGCCGCAACCAGTCCTAGGACCGCCAAAACCAGTGCTATCGTCAGCCGCTGCCGAATCATGGTTACCCCTTTTTACACTCGCACCCGCCCATTGTTCCTCATCTAGTGTAATGGCAATCAAAGGCCGCCTCACGACTACGAAGGCAACCGATTATGTTAAAATTAGCACCGCTAGGTTGGAGCCTGAAACACTCCATCCATCATTTAGTTTCGCAGCACGGTCCATTTGCAAGAACCCTTACCCGTCACGGTCCGGCGGCTTCGCGTCGAAGACATCGACCAGGTCATCGCGATCGAAAAAGAAGCGTTTTCACCCCTTTGGGTTAGCTCGTCATTCAAGCGTGATATCAACAACAAACGCGCTAACTACCTTGTGGCGTGTTTCGACGAAGATGTGCCGCCTGAAGAGATATTGGCTGAAATAGATGCTGATCAGTCCGGCCAAGAGGAAGAACCACAGCCGCCCAAACTCTGGTCACGGGTCTTGGGGAAGTTCGGATTCTCCCCCACCGATGAACCCGAAGAAAGCGGTGGCGCTTTTGATGTCGCCGGCTACGTGAGCGTTTGGTATCAGGGCGACGAGGCCCACATCACCGAGATTGCCGTCAAAGAAACATTGCGAGGCCGCGGCGTAGGCGAGTTGTTGCTCATCGGCTCCCTGAAAGCCGCCATCGAGTACGGGTCCAAGGTTATGACCCTGGAAGCCCGCGTCTCCAACTTCATCGCCCATCGTCTGTATCAGAAATATTCATTTAAATCAGTGGGCATCCGCAAGGCCTATTACTCTGATAACCGCGAAGACGCGGTAATAATGACCACCACTCCCATAGACACGCCCGAATACGACACGCTGTTCACCAGCTTGCAGTCCACTTATCAGACTCGTTGGGGACGTATGTACATTGATGAATACTGATTGATAGCGGCGAACTAGAAACCGCCGTCAGACCAGGTGGCAGGAAGCAAGATTTCTATTTACATAACGAAAATCGGCCGCAAAATTTAACAACAAATGGCTGGTCACCCTCGGTCTTGATCCAACTCACCGAAAATTGATGTGCAACACTCACGAATCAAGTTGACCAGCCGCAGCCGCGTTGTTAGAATGACTCGATGTGCCCCAGGCATATTGGGAACGTGCTCCAACGGTATCCGGCAAGGGTATCCGCAGGGAGCGATTCAAGGATTTTGGCAGTTTAAAGATCAATGTTGGTAATTGGGTTAACGGGTAGCATCGGCACTGGCAAGAGTGAGGCTGCTCGTCAATTGGAGGCGCTAGGGGCGTCAATCATCAGCGCCGACCAGGTGGGCCATGAGGCCTATACCCCCAACACAGAGGCGTGGGAGCAGGTTGTTGTCGCATTTGGTGATGATATCCTGCAGGAAGATGGGGAGATCGACCGGAAAAAATTGGGCGCGGTGGTCTTCTCAGACCCCGGCCAACTGGATAGATTGAACCAGATCATGCATCCGCGGATGGCGCGGATGGTTTCGGACAAGATTGAGGTCCTGCGCGGCCAAGGGGTAGGTGTTGTGGTGGTGGAGGCGGCCTTATTATTTGAGGCTGGATGGGATTCCTTGGTTGAAGAAGTGTGGGTCACCGATTCCCCGGAAGAAATCGTCATAGAGCGTCTCAAGCAGCGGAATGGCATGTCGGAAGAAGAAACCCGAAAACGGATCTCCTCCCAGATGGATCGGTCCGAGCGGCTTGAAAGATCGGATGCAGTTATCGACAACTCAGGAGATATGGCGGGATTGGAAAGCGCCATCAAAGAGTTGTGGGACCGTCGGGTAGCGGTATAAAAAGCGCAACTTCGCGAGATACGCGAGATATAAGAAGGACCGGAAAAAATATGGTTGAAGCAGCTCCGGAGACACAAGCACATTATACAGAGTATGCGATTGAGGAATTCCTGGTTAGGGACGAACCTTACTACCTGCCGATCGGCGATGAGATAGAGTTATTCACCGCCGCCTATCGTCAGCATATTCCGGTCTTGTTGAAGGGACCGACCGGCTGCGGTAAGACCAGGTTCGTGGAGTACATGGCCTGGCAGTTGGGCCGCCCACTGGCCGTGGTCAAGGAAAAGGGCGGGAAAGAAGAGCAATTGCAAGAAGGCGAGATCAGAGTGCCATTGGTCACCATTGCCTGTCACGAAGACCTTACCGCCAGCGATCTGGTGGGCCGGTACCTGCTGGATGCCAACGGCACCCGTTGGATCGACGGCCCCATGACCCGTGCAGTCAAGGCCGGCGCCATCCTCTATCTTGATGAGGTCGTGGAAGCCCGGAAAGACACCACCGTGTTGATCCACCCATTGACCGACCATCGGCGCATCCTCCCCATCGAGAAAACGGGGTCCATCATTGAGGCCGATGACCGGTTCCTGCTCTGCGTCTCCTACAACCCTGGATACCAGAGTGCGCTCAAAGACCTGAAACACAGCACACGCCAACGGTTTATCTCCATTGAGTTCTACTACCCGCCGGCAGATGTTGAGACCGCGATCATCCAGCGGGAAAGCGGCTGCTCTAAGGAACACGCGGACTCTCTGGCCAAGCTGGGCGAGAAGATTCGGAATCTGGAAGAGCACGGCCTGCAGGAGGGCGCCAGCACCCGTCTGTTGATCTACGCCGGGCGGCTGATGTCTGAGGGGATTTCCCCGCGCCGCGCCGCCCAGGTGGCCATCGTCTGGACCTTGACTGACGACCCTGAACTGCAACGCAGTATCGAGGAAGTCTCGTCTTCCATATTCGAGTAGAAGATTAGATGGGTCAGACGCCACCGGAGCTTCTGAAACGGGCACTGGCGGACCGCGTCGTGGCAAGAGTCGATGGCACTGGACTAATTCCTTCGGCCGTGATGGTCCTGCTTTACCCCAAGGACGGCGAATACTGTATCCTACTGAACAAGCGGTCTGAACAGGTGGAGCACCACAAGGGGGAGATATCCTTCCCCGGCGGTGCCAGAGACCCGGAAGACCGAGACTCATTGGAGACGGCTCTCCGTGAGACCGAAGAAGAGATGGGAATCATGCGGAGCGACATCACTGTGATCGGTGAGATGGATGAAGTAGCCACGCGCAGCAATTTCCGGGTGCAGGTGTTCACAGGCACTATCGAATACCCCTACGAATTCAATCCCAGCGAAATTGAGATTGCCGAGGTCCTCGAGTTCCCGGTCTCAGCGTTGATCGACCCGGCCAACCGCCGGACCGAAAGGCGTTGGGAAGACGGGCAGCCCGTAGACTCCTACTCATATGTCCATCAAGAGCATGTCGTCTTTGGGGCGACTGCCAGAATCCTCCAGAGTTGCATCGAGATCCTTGATGACAGACTGGAAAGCGAGGAACGCCAAGTTGACTAGTGGTCCTATTTCCGAG
>VFHG01000042.1 GCA_009392075.1 SAR202 cluster bacterium | reverse complement strand
CCCATGGATATGCTGATCTTGGCGATTCCCTCAGCGTAGTCGCCCATTCGCTCTAATTCCACGACTATGTGCAGCAAAGCTATGATCGCTCGAAGGTCGCCGGCCATCGGCTGCTGGGTGGCGATCATGTCGGCGCAACGCTCTTCAATCTCGAAGCGTTTGTGGTCGATATAGTCGTCGTCGTTGATGACTTCCTGAGAAGCGACCAAGTCCCGCCGTTTCAAGGCGTCAACCGCCCGGTTGATGGACTTGCCCACGATTTGGGCCAGGGTTTCCACCTCTGATTGAAGCTGGTTCAGTTTTAGGTCGAAATCTTCTCTGGGCATAATGTGCCTCCCATTTAACCTAGATGGGAAATGCGGAGATTGCTGGGGTTATTTTAGACCTTCTTCCAGAAGGGCGCCCGTTTACGCTGCTGGTCCAGCAGTGACACATCCAGCAGTTCCGGATGCGTGCCGGGCGGGGCCGGTTTGGGGAGCTGATAGCCGATCAGCTCAAAAACCGCTGGGTTGGTGTAATAGCCATTGTAAGTCTGCAGGATCAGTTGTTCGAAGAACAGCGGATGGGCGGTTTCGATCTCTCTCAACAGTTCGTCTTTGGCTGTGCTGGAAAGTCCCCCGAACGCCTGGGAAGAGTCCTGGCCGGCGGTGCCGACGGCTGTGATTGAAATCTGGGTCAAGCCCTCGTTGAATAATCGGGTAAGGCTGGGATTGGCCGCGGCCGCGGCCTCGACGAAATCCGTTACTCCCAGATTTCCAGCTCCCGGCAGCTTGTCATTAGGGGGAATGATTCGGTTGAGCACATCGGCCAATAAAGACCGCTGTGCCGGAGAAAATATCTGTTTGGTGTCGCTCAAATTTGGCTCCTGTACGGTTGGACGCCGGGCGGATCGCTGGTTGATGTCTACTTCGGTGGGAGTGGCGTGAGTCTGACAAGGATACTCTGCCCGTTCGAATCGAGTCAATTTCGGCCCGCAAGAATTTACGCCTATTTCAGCCTTGGATCATATCTGACGCTTATTGATGGACGTCAGGCGTCGGGAGTATCATGGGCTAATAAATGGGGCGGGTATGTCTCACGAGAGAACCGGAATCATAGAGAAAACTGGGCTTGCCCAGATTCATTTCCGGCTCGTCCTTTGACCGGATAAGCAATGGTCCGCAACAACCCATTCTTCTGGACTCTTAAGGCGTTGATATACTTCATCGACCGCCGGATACAGGTCAACGGCGGCGTGATCGAATCCGTGGCCGATGGCCGACGCGACAACCGGTTCTGGTTGGCTACTCGGTATTTCAGTTGGCGTAAGTTCTGGAATGTGATTCGCGTTGAGACCCAACTGCGTTTCGCCAAGCGAATCATCTGGGGCTCCCCTTACGAATGGGAGATTGACACCACCAATATCTGCCAGCTGAAATGCCCCCTATGCCACACTGGCAAAGGCACCATCCACCGCGACCAAGGCGTGATGGACTTTGACCTGTTCACGAAAGTCGTTGACCAGATCAAGCATTCCTGTCTATGGCTCACTCTGTATAGCTGGGGCGAGCCGTTATTGAACCAGCGGATCCACGAATATATCGAGTACGCTCACAAGCAAAAGATCGCCACGATAATCAGCTCCAACCTGAACAAGCCCTTGACTCCATTGATGGCGGAACAAGTGATCAGGTCAGGACTCGACGTCATGATCGTTTCCTTGGATGGGATCACCCAAGATGTTTACGAAGTTTACCGTGTGAACGGTCATCTGGACCGGGTACTGGAGAACCTGCGGCTCCTGGATCAAAAAAAGCGTGAGTTAGGCTCCAAAACACCGTATATCGAATGGCAGTTCATAGTCATGCGTCAGAATGAACATCAGCTCGAAGAGGCCAAGGCTTTGGCCGGTGAATTGGGTGTCGATTCCCTGGTGTTCAAGAAGGTCGACTTCCCCCATGGTGAAGACGACTCGGCGGAGGCAGAACGGTGGCTGCCTCGCCAGCATCCGGAGTATCTGAGAGAAGATCCCTTCTACAAGCCTTATCAAGAAGACGGCCAGGTCTGCTGGCGGCTCTGGAGGTCCGCAGTGGTCAATTGGGACGGCGGATTCGCCCCGTGTTGTTACCTTACGGACAAAACCCAAGATTTTGGTGATTTGAATGATTTTTCAGTGAAAAAGGTCTGGAACAACTCCAAATACACCACCGCCCGGGGGTTGTTCAAAAACGACTTCGTTCCGGAGGAGTGGGTCGGGTGTTTAGACTGTAGCGTTTACTTGGGAAGCAGCGCCGCCAAACACCGTGGATCGGTTGACCTTCATCTTGAGCCTGTTGCGCTTCAGGTAAACGGCAATAAAATGATCAATGGAAACAGAAGAGCCGGCGGAGCAGAAATGCCTGGATCAGAGGCGATTCGCGGGTCTCAAAACGGCCAGAATGAAGAGATGACAGAGGTGAAAACCGAGGAACCAGTCTAAATTCCAGCCCGCCAAGGTCTGGAATTTTTGGTCTAACTCTGGCAGAATTTTAGTGAAGACTGTTCCGGACGAAGGCAACCCCTTCGAAAACCGGCGCATCAAATTCAGATGAATCACGAGTGTTGGGCGGCGTGGAAGCTTCACCGTATCTGAATACAAGGGGTCATCAATAGAGCCTGACGATGGCTACGATCAGACAACATATTCCTCAATCTCCCCTATCCAGAATCTGCCTCCCGCACGTGATGGAGATAGGGATTGTTGTAGGTGCGTATTTCGCCTACATGTATTCCCGCGCGCTGGTCTTCTCAGACTTCCAAAGCACGGCCTTGGCCAATGCCCGGCGCGTGATCGAGTTTGAAAAGAGCGCTGGTTTCTTCTGGGAGCCGGGATGGCAGTCCTGGGCGATAGAAAGCGCCAGGTCATTGGTCATATTTTTTAACTGGGCATATATCGTCACTTTTTTCCCCATCGTCTTGACCGCTTCCGTGGTGCTGTACCTCACCAACCGTGAGCGCTACAGGTATTACCGGAACGTCGTCCTGCTCAGCTTCCTGATCGCACTGGTGGGATTCATGCTGTTCCCGCTGGCCCCGCCTCGGATGATCGCCGAACATTTCGTGGACACCATCAATATCTTTGGCCCATCGGGATATGCCAGCCGGGAGCTCACCAACTACTACAACGCCTACGCGGCCATGCCCAGCCTGCATTTTGGCTGGACCGTGATGTTTGGCATTATCTTCATCCGGACCAATCACAAACTGATCAAGATATTTGGCGTCATCTACCCGACGATGACCCTGTTTGCCATCACAATCACCGGCAATCACTACATTACGGACGCCATTGGCGGAGGTCTGCTGATATTAGCTTCGTTCTTGGCTATGGAGCTTGGGTTCCGCCGAAGGTTCTTCTTGCCAGTCATGTTCTCTTGGACTCGGAAAAAGGTGGCACTCCGTCCGGGAACCGACGTGGAAGTAGGGTCGATGGCAGATCGGCGACCATCTTTGGCCGATTGAACAGGAGCTGTTTTTAGACCAGAGTGATTTCCATCATTTGGGACCACCGCGCCGCTCTTGGTGAATTTTCCCTGTACATCGGCGCCTATGTCGTTTATCTGGTGACCAGGGGTTTGGTCCACTCTGA
>VFHG01000041.1 GCA_009392075.1 SAR202 cluster bacterium | reverse complement strand
TGGCATCAAACTCAAAAACGGGTGGGGGTGGCCCCGTGTCAGTTCGACTCTGACCGTCGGCACCACTTTTTGATAACAATAGCCCCCTCAACCGAGGGGACTTTCTTGTTTCAGAGACACCCCCGCATCGGGAAGCCACCGAGGGTGGGTATCGGTGACGGTGGGGGTGTGTATACAAGGTGAATCCCGTCATATAATTCCTGTGTTACGACTTAGTCTGCATTGCACCTGATCAGTAATCTTGACGAGTTACCGGAACGATTCCTGTCTGACCCACACAATCGGGGAGTTGGTATGAACAAGCAAGGGATTCCGTTTTTGACTGTGACCGAGTTATCCGAGATGATCCGGGAGAAAGAGGTTTCACCAGTAGAGGTGACGGAGGCTTACCTCGAACGCATCGACTCCCTCAACTTCAAGTTCAATTCTTACCTGACCGTCTGCCGCAACGAGGCGCTGCATGCAGCCCGGGAAGCGGAAAGTGCCATCGCCCAAGGCAACTACTTAGGCCCAATGCACGGTGTCCCAGTGGCGGTGAAAGACCAGTTGTGGACCAAGGGTGTTCGCACTACCGTCGGCTCTCGCTTGATGTCCGAGTTCATCCCTGAAGAAGATGCTACCGCCGTCGCTAATTTAAAGAGCGCCGGCGCCGTCTTGTTGGGCAAGACTAACCTGACCGAGTTCGCTCTGGGGGCGTCGCAGCAGTACGGCCCCAATCGTAATCCCTGGGACCTCAATAGGTTCACCGGGGGTTCCAGTGGCGGATCAGGTTCCGCCACTGCCGCCTTTCTGTGCGCTACGTCATTAGGAGAGGACACCGGTGGGTCTATTCGCCGTCCTGCCGCCTGGTGCGGGTTGGCGGGACTGCGCCCCAGTTGGGGAAGGGTAAGCCGATACGGTGTTGCGGCCGGATCATGGTCCATGGACCAGGTCGGCCCTATATCGCGCACGGTGGAAGACGCCGCCATCACTTTGGGGGCCATCGCCGGTTATGACCCCAAGGATCCTTACACTTGGGACGTGCCGGTCCCCGACTACCGGGCAGTCCTGAACGGTGACGTCCGGGGGATGCGTGTCGGTGTTATAAGCGACTTGATTTACAGCGACATCACCAACGCCGAGGTGCGCGACGCCGTGTTGAAAGCGGGATCTGTGTTAGAGGAATTGGGGGCAACGGTTAAGGATGTGTCGCTACCGCTAACAGTCCACGGTGGAACCCTCAGCCAAACGCTCATCCATGTTGAGTCGGCGATGACCTACAGGGACTGGGTGAAGGAGAATCTCAACGAGTTCGGCCACGGCAACCGCATCGGGCTGCTGACCGGCAGCATCATGCCTAGCAGTTATTACTACAAAGCCCAAAAGCTTCGTGAGCTGACCCGTCGTCAGGTCCTTGATGCTCTAGATGCCTACGATGTCCTAATCCTCCCCACCTCCAAAAGCTGTGCCCCTCTAGTCGAAGGGACCGACACGGAAATTACGTCCAAGGAAATGGCCGCCGCTCTGCCTCCGGTAATGACCAGGCCATTCAATTTGACAGGCGCTCCTGCTATGTCGGTCAGCTGTGGCTTCAACTCTGAAGGGCTCCCAATCGGCCTGCAAATTGGCGGTCGCCCATTCGCAGAAGAGACCGTCTTGAAGGTGGCCCACGCCTATGAGCAGGCCACTGACTGGCACAATCAAAAGCCTCCAAACGCCTAAACTACGCGAATGCTAGTAGCGTTCTAGGACAACGAGTGTCAGGCACCAATAGAATCACCAAATCATGACCACTGCTAACAACATAAACAATAGCCTGAGCCCATGGAAGCCAGGCCGCTCTGGCAACCCCACTGGTAGGCCCAAAGAAACTAGAGGCATAGCTGGCTATGTGATTGAGAGCACGGACGGCGGCAAGGTTGATATGATTGGCGCATATATGGCCCAGGAGTGAAGTAATCATGGCTTTTACGAATTTCGCCGGTCCCCTGCTGGAAGGAAAGACCGACGCCTGGAAGACAGCCTGTACCGAGATAAACGGGGCTAAGAAAGAGCTTTACCTTGCCTCCCGCCGCAATCTTGGAATAACCAAGGAGATCGCTGCGCTACAACAACCTCCCCATGGAGACTACGTGGTGCTCCATCTCGAGGCAGCCGACGCCAACGGAATATTGGGCAAGATGCTGGAGGCTGCTGATGAGTTTTCCCAATGGTTCAAAGAAGCGGTGCTCAGGGACTGCCACGGTATCGATGGTTCCGGCCCGGTGCCGCCCTCGCCCGACATACTTTTAAACGTCCTCTGACATGAGTGCCCACCGCGGAGACAAAAATAGCCCCAGTGTCGGTGAATTCGGCTAAAACAATTTTCATCTTAACCAGCCAACCAGTGGGCCGCCGGGTTCTTCTTCAGCAACACCGAACTTGGCATGGAACTCTGGACGATTAAAGTGGGAAATTGAAATTCATCACTTCGATAATCCCTTCAGTGTTAAGGGAATCTAGAATAGAGCCCCTGTCAGAGGAACCAGCCGGAAAGCAGAGCAGGCGACGCCGGTAGAATTTACTGAAGAGCAGCAAACGGTGGAGAGCCCGGAGGATCAAGCATGAACGCAACCTTTCCTATCGATCAGGATAAGAAGAGGAAGGCGCTCCTGAACGCCGTGGAAGAGGTACGTGACATCTGCCTCGCCGGTGCTGAGGAAGCGGAGATCAACGGAACGCTACCCGAAGCTACGGTAGATGCGCTTGAACAGTCTGGTCTCTTGGCCATGAAACTTCCGACCGAATTGGGAGGGGCCGAAGCTGACCCGGTTACCCAACTTCAGGTTATTGAAGCAGTGACCCGGATTGATCCCGCAACTGGCTGGGTCATGATGATCGGTGCCGCCAGCATTGCATCTCCAGCTGTCTTTCTTCCTGACGAAGCGATATCCCAAATGTTTGTAGGAGGCCGGCCGCCGAGAGCCGCAGGGGCTTTAATGCCTACAGGCCGCGCTGTACCCGTCGAAGGAGGTTATCGAGTAAGTGGTCGTTGGTCCTTCGCTAGTGGGATTCGACACTCCCAGTGGCTCTCCGCGGGAGCATTGGTCACTGACGAAGGAGGCGAGGTGGTCGAGCGTCTTTCAATAGTCTTTCCAACCAAAGAAGCAGTGATCCATGACAACTGGCAGGTTGCCGGCCTCAAAGGCACTGGGAGCAACGATTTTTCTGTTTCCAATCTCTTTGTTCCCGAGGTTTTCACTTGGCGTAGAGGCTCCGGTCAGAAGCCACTGAGAGGGGGGCCGTTGTACCACATCGGGCTTCCAGGTTTCTTGTCGGTCGAGCATGCGGCCTTCGCGCTGGGCGTAGGGCGTAGGGCGTTGGAGGCCATCATAGATTTGGCGCAATCCAAGACGCGAGGATTTACAACCTATAGCAGCCCGTCTTTGCTATCGACCCGGCTTTCGTTTCAATTAGCCCTGGGCCGGTGCGATTTTCGGTTGCGTGCCGCCCGATCCCTGGCTTCCGAGATCTTCGACTCTGCATGGGTAATGGTTTGCCAAGGAGGTGAACCCGGGCCTCAAGCTCATGCTGAGATGCGCAGCGCTGGCACCTTCGCCACCGAAATCGCCGCAGAGGTTGTGACCGATTCGTTCCGGTATGGCGGGGGAACGGCTTTGTACTCTTCCAATGTGTTGCAGCAATGCCTACGGGACATCCAAGCTGCCGCACAGCATTATATGGTGAACGACTCGGCCTACGAGAGCCATGGCCAGATATTATTGGGGCTGCCTGATGCCAACCCCATGAGCTAGCGTTGCTGTGGTGTGGGAGGTCAATCGCCGCATGAGAGGAATGTTCTATGGCTGGAAGCTAGCTGGGCTTGCTTTACTGGTGATTGGCCTGGCCAGCGGACCTGTATGGGGCGGAGTCGGTTTATGGGTCAAAGCACTAGAGATGCATTTTGGTTGGAGCAGGGCGCAGCTAACGGGTGCATTTTCTCTCGCCCAGCTGGAAGGCAGCATCCTTGGGCCCTTGCTGGGCTACCTCATCGACCGATTGGGTCCCCGGCGGATGGTGCTTATTGGGCTAGTGATCACCGGTCTCGGCTTTGTTTTGTTCAGCCGGACCAATAATTTGCTGACATTTTATGTTTCCTATTCACTGATCATGTTGGGCACGGCAGCAGGAACTTGGCTCCCGCTCATGACAGTGGTCAACAGGTGGTTCATCCGGAAACGTGGTTTGGCAATGGCGGTAGCCGCAGAGGGGTCTCCGTTGGGTGGCCTATTGTTGTTACCGGTACTAGCATGGGCTATCACTCCGAGCCACTTTGGTTGGAGTACGACAGCCCTGTGGATAGGAATAGTTTTTTTGGCCCTCGCCTTCCCGATAACCCGGTTCATTCGTGAACGGCCCGAAGATTATGCTGAACGCCCCGATGGTGACCCATCACCAAGTTCCCTGATGAGCCAGCTTGACATTGGCAGGAGTTCTTCACGAGATATCGGTGCTAGAGATCAACCTGACTTCACAGCGAGTCAAGCAATTCGTACCAGTGCTTTTTGGTTAATTACTTTCGGCCATGCCTTCTCCAGCCTCCTTTTTGCGACATTGACCGTGCATTTAGTACCGATGCTTACAGACCAAGGGATGTCTTTGCAGTCTTCGGCTTACGTGTTTTCAGTGATGATGGGAGTTGCCGCAGTTTTTCAGTTGATAGGTGGCTATATAGGTGACCGGATGGAAACCAGAGTGGCCGTCGCCGCTTTCGGCTTCATCCAGGCCGCCGGCTTTACTGTGGCGGTGTTTGTCCAAAGTATGCCGATGGCTATTTTGTTTGCCGTATTATTCGGCGCGGGTTTTGGCGGCCGTAATCCGTTAACTGTAGCTATTCGAGCTGAGTATTTTGGACCAAGCGCCTTCGCAACAATCACTGGTATTTCCAGTGCACCAATGTATCTGTTCATGTTAGCGGCACCTCTGTTCGCAGCGTTTATCTTTGACACGCAAGGTAGCTACATGATTGCTTGGCTGATATTGGGTGGCTTGGGATCCATGAGTGGGGTTCTCTTCTTGTTAGCCAAGAAACCACTATCACCATTTGTTGCCAAGTACTGAAGATGCCAAAAGTTT
>VFHG01000040.1 GCA_009392075.1 SAR202 cluster bacterium | reverse complement strand
AACCCCCTAGGCTGGATTAAGCCACAGATCGCCCAAGCCCATTGCGATATCCCGTGTGGTATCTACGACCCCGTTTCCGCCAAGATTGCTGCCCAGACCGTCCAGAAGATGACGCTGCGAATACAGGCGTTAGAGCGTCCTGGCGACGGTGACGCTGCCGGATTTGCAGATTACGCCAACAAGATCGCCCGGTATGTGGAAGTCAAAGAGCAACATGCCGAGACTTGCAAGCACGAGCTAGCGGTGCTCTGGGCCGATTACGGTTGGCCGAACACTCCGGACGGCTTCGACGTGCACGGAACATTCAATGCCGCGTTGAAACTGGCCGGCCAGTGCAAACAGAATGTCGACATGGCCAAGTGCGAGGAATTGGTCGCGACTTGCGACGCCATCGCCGCCGCATTTTGGGCCACCAAGGGTGAGACCTACAGCGATCCGCTTTCTACAGCACGATACGGCACGTAAGCCACAACCCAATCATGGCAAACTAAAAAGGCTCCCCGCTACCGGGGAGCCTTTTTGTCTACGTATTTTTAGAGGATTACCGTAGGCTGCTCAGCGCGGCCTCGGCCTTGGCGATCGTGGCGTCGATGTCGGCCTCAGTGTGAGCAGTGGAGACGAAGCCGGCCTCGAACTGGGATGGCGCGATGTAGACCCCCTGCTCTTGCATGGCGTGGAAGTAACGTCCGTACATCTCCGTGTCCGAACCCTCGGCATTGGCCAGGCCCTCTACCGGACCGGGATTGAAGAAACCGGTGAACATCGAGCCCACTCGGTTGATGGTGGAGGGTATCTCCACCGCCTGAAAGGCTTTCGCCAGACCGTTGGTCAGCCGCTGGGCCAGGCTGTCCAGCCGTTCAAAGGCGCCAGGTTTCTGCAGTTCGGTCAGGGTTGCGATCCCGGCGCTCACTGCCAGAGGGTTGCCCGATAGCGTGCCCGCCTGGTACATGGCACCCAAGGGCGCGACCATCCCCATCACGTCTTTTCGCCCGCCGTAGGCCCCCACTGGTAGTCCTCCTCCGATGATCTTGCCCATGGTTGTGATGTCCGGGGCGATTCCGTACAGGCCTTGGGCGCCGTTGCGCCCGACCCGGAACCCGGTGATGACTTCGTCGAAGATGAGCAGAGCGCCGTTGTCTTGGCTGATCTTTCGCAGCGCCGCCAAGAACCCCTCTCGTGGTAGGACCACGCCCATGTTGCCGGCCACCGGCTCGATGATTATGGCGGCGATACCTCCGGGATTGGCCTCGAAGAACCGCTCAACAGACTCGATGTCGTTGTAGTCGGCGACTAGAGTCTCGCTGGCGTATGACTCGGGAACTCCCGCGCTGGTGGGGATGCCGTGGGTCAAAGCGCCGGACCCGGCCTTGACCAGCAACCCGTCGGCATGGCCGTGGTAGCAGCCGGCGAACTTGATGATCTTGTCGCGGCTGGTGAAGGCCCTTGCCAGCCGGATAGCACTCATACAGGCCTCGGTGCCGGAGCTGACCAGCCGGACCGATTCCACCGACGGCAGCGCTTCGCAGATCATCTTAGCCAGTTCTACTTCCTGTTCCACAGGCGCGCCGAAGCTGGTACCGCCTTCGGCTGTTTTCTTCAGGACTTCAACGATTGCGGGGTGAGCGTGTCCTAGGACCAAGGGCCCCCAGGAACCTAGATAATCGATGTATTCGTTGCCGTCCACGTCCCAGACCCGTGATCCCTTACCTCGGGCGATGAAGGGCGGAGTGCCGCCTACGGCTTTGAATGACCGGACCGGGCTGTTAACGCCACCTGGGATGTATTTCTGGGCCTCGGCGAATAGTGCTTCCGACTTGCTAAGTTGCATGCAACGTCCTGATTAAAATTATCGGCGATTGAATATTATTCTGTCTCTTTCAACGCTGACTTGGATGTCCGATTGGCGTCTATTCCGCTTCTCTCAGCCACTTCGCCACTTCTTTGGCGTGGTAGGTGAGAATGGTATCGGCGCCGGCGCGTTTGATGGAGGTCAGAACTTCCATGGTGACCGTCTTCTCGTCGACCCACCCGTTGGCGGCCGCGGCTTTGATCATGGAGTACTCGCCGCTGACGTTGTAGGCGGCAAGAGGCAGGTCGAACCGGTCCTTGGCCTGCCGGATAACGTCCAGGTAGGACAGAGCTGGTTTCACCATCACGATGTCTGCGCCCTCGGCTATATCGGCTTCGATCTCGCGCATGGCCATGCGGGCGTTGGCCGGGTCCATCTGATATCCCTTGCGGTCGCCGAATTGGGGCGTGGAATTGGCGGCCACCCGGAACGGGCCATAGAACCCTGACGAATACTTGGCCGCGTAACCCATGACCGGCACATCTTCGTAGCCGTGGTCGTTCAACGCTTGGCGGATCGCCCAGACCTGTCCGTCCATCATGGCCGATGGCGCCGGAAGGTCGGCGCCGGCTTGAACGTGGGATACAGCGGTCTTGCTCAGGAGTTCCAGGGTTTGGTCGTTATCGATCCGGTTGTTGTCGATGACGCCGCAGTGTCCGTGGTCGGTGTACTCGCACATGCAGACATCGGTTATCACCATCATGTCGGGATGGTCTTTCTTGATCATCCGCACGGCTTCTTGCACGATGCCTTCGGGGTCATAGCCTTCGGTGCCCAGGGGGTCTTTCTCGGCGGGCAGTCCGAACAGCAGAACGGAAGGGATGCCCAACTCCAGGGCCTCGCCAACCTCCTCGGACAGCACGTCCAGCGACATCTGAAACTGGCCGGGCATGGGCTCGATGGCTTCTTTGACACCGTGTCCGTGGGCCACGAAAAGGGGATAAACGAACTCTTTTACCGTGAGGCGGGTCTCCCGGGCCATGTTGCGCATGGGTTCGCTACCGCGCAGGCGGCGCAACCGCGAGTCAGGGAAGCTGGTCATGACGTCCTTTTCTCCTAATCCTACTTGCGGGAAAGCTCGCCTTCGGCGAAATGGTTGGTCAGCGCATCCACGAGGCCTTCGACGGTGTGCTCGGTTGCTTCCAGGTCCACCCGCAGTCCCATCTCGCGGGCGGTGGCGGCGGTTACCGGGCCGATGCAGGCGATGAAACTGGCGTCCAGACCTGCGCGGTCACCGTCCAGAATCTCAACCAGGTTACGCACCGTGGAGGAACTGGTAAAGGTTACGACATCGATGCCGTCAAGAAAAGCCTTCTTGGCCAGGTCGCTTACGCCTTCCACCGGCACGTTCCGGTAAGCCGCCAGTCGGTTGGCCTGGGCACCCATACCGGAGAGTGCCTTTTCGAGTTCGTCGCGGCCGATGTCGGCTGCGGGGAGCAAAACAGAAACGCCGTTCCAGTCCTGGCCTGAAAGTTCATCGAGAATAGCCTCGGAAACCGGACGGCTGGGCACGAAATCAGCGGTGATTCCCCGGCGGGCCAATGCCTGCGCGGTGGCGGGGCCGATGGCGCCAATGGTCGTTCCGGCCAACGCCCGCGCGTCCTTCCCTTGCAGTTCCAGCCGCTCGAATACCGACTCAACTGCGTTAGCGCTGGCGAATATCACCCACTGGTAATCAGATATTTTCTCCAGCGTGGCGTCCAGTAGAGAGAAGTCTTTCAGGGGTACGATCTGGATGGTCGGCAGTTCCACCGCGTTGGCTCCGGCCTGCTCCAGCAGGGTGCACAGCCGTGACGCCTGAGAGCGGGAGCGGGTCACCAGTACTCGCTTGCCGAACAGTATCCGCGTGTCGAACCAAGCTAGTTCTTCCCGGAGGTTGACTACCTCGCCGATGACCGTGATCACCGGAGGAGTCAGCCCAGCCTTTTGGCCTACCTCGAGGATGTTGCCGATGTTTCCGGTAACGGTGTGCTGGTCGCTCCAGGTGCCCCACTGCACTAGAGCCGCGGGCGTGCTGGAAGGCAGGCCCTCCTGCTGCAGGGTGGCCAGGATCTTTTCCAGAGACGCCCACCCCATCAGCACCACCAGGGTGCCGCCGTTCTTGGCCAGGACTTTCCAGGGGATGGTGGACTCGGGCTTGGACGGGTCTTCGCTGCCGCTGACGACTGTGAACGTCGTCGAGATGCCCCGGTGGGTCAGGGGTATGCCCGCGTAGGCTGGTCCGGCGATAGCTGAAGTAACGCCGGGGACGATTTCAAATGGCAGGCCGTTGGCTTTGAGCTCGAGGGCTTCTTCCCCGCCACGGCCAAACACGAAGGGGTCGCCGCCCTTCAAGCGCACCACGCTGAACCCCTGAGATGCTTTGTCCACCAGCAGTTGGTTGATCTCCGGCTGGGTCAGTTGTTGGCGCCCGCGGGCTTTGCCGACGAAGATACGTTCGGCGTCTTCTGGAACGGCGTTCAAGAGTGCCGGGTCTACCAGGCGATCGTAAACGACCACTTGGGCCTGCTCCAGCGCCTGCATTCCCTTGACTGTGATTAGGCCGGGGTCGCCGGGTCCGGCGCCCACCAGATAGACTCTACCGGTCAATGATTTCACCTTAAAAGGATGCCCACTTAAAAAATTCCATTGGGCGGTTGATTACCGTTGGTTCGCTCTGGCAGCCGCCACCAGATCAGCGCCGCCCTGTTCCACCAAGGCTAGGTAGGCGTCGCCGGCTAGCTGCAGAGGGTCTCGTTTCAGCCCCCGTACCTTGGTTGTGAAGTTTTTTTCACCGTCCTCGGTACTCATATATATCGTCATGACCATGATGTCTTCGACGCACTGCGCATAAGCGCCTACCGGGATGCTGCAGCCGCCACCAAGTTTTTCCAGAAAAGCCCGTTCCGCCGTGGCTTCGTAGCGGGTGTCTGCGTCGTTGATGGCGCTCAACAATTCCAGCATTCGGTGGTCATCGGCCCGCGCCTCCACGGCCAGTATGCCCTGTCCGGGCGGGGGCACGAACTGCGAGGTGGATAGATATTCAGCGACTTGGTCTTGCAGTCCCAACCGAATCATACCGGCGGCAGCCAGGATAGCTCCGTCGGCCTCCTCGCCCTGGGCCTTCCTAAGCCGGGTCTCCACGTTTCCCCGGATGGAAACGACCTCTACCTGAGGAGCGTACTTCTTCAATTGGGCGGCCCGGCGGGGGCTACTGGTGCCGATCTTGGCACCGGAGGGGAGCCCATCAAGTGGGCAGTTGTGCCGGTTTACCAAGACATCCCGCGGGTCTTCTCTCGCCAGCACCGCTCCCAGAACCAGGCCGTCGGTCAACTGGGTGGGCATGTCCTTGAGGCTATGGACAGCGATGTCCAGCTTGCCGTCCAAAAGCTCTTGTTCCAGCTCTTTGACGAAGATTCCCAGGCCCATGCCCGCCAAACGGGAGGTCTGGTCAACGTCGCCCCTGGTCCGGACGGTGTCGACCTCGAAATTCAGGGCCGGGCTGTTGGCTTTCAGGCGGTTGATCACCACATGGTCTTGGATCAGGGCCAAGGCGCTGCCACGGCTGCCGACCTTGATGGCCGGTCCGCGAGAACTACCGGAATTATCCTCTGAGTCGCTGGTGGTCAAGGGGTTAGTCCCCCGCGGCCTGGGCCATGCGGTCTTGGCCATTCCTATTTTCGGCCGAATCGTGACGGCTTTGGTTTCTCACTTGGCAGCCGCCGGAGACGCATACGGCTATGTTTGAGCACTTGCCTTTGGAATCCTTGCCCAGCAGACCGTCAAGCAGGACCTCCATGGCCTGATCTTCCCGGCCGGATTTTGCCAGGGCTAAGAAATCCGAAGTCATGCAGCACTGCCAGCGTTGCGGGTCTATCGCTACCTGTTCGTCTTTGATGACCTGTCGGGCTTTGGAGAGGACGCCGGTTGCGTCCGCCCATTGCAAGTGCCGGGAGTCAGTCAGGGTCTCCCGCAGCTTGCGGGCCAAAGCCGGGCTGGCCCCGCCGGTGGAGATCGCCAATGTCACTGGGCCGCGTTTCACGATGGACGGCGCTATGAACGAGCAGCGGGGAGGGTCATCGACTGCGTTGAGCAATACGCCGAGCTTTTCGGCTTCTTCAAAGATCTCTTGGTTAACCACCCGGTCATTGGTGGCCGCTATTGCTAGGAACGAGTCTTGAAGGTCGCCGCTCTTGTATTTGCGTTCGTGGAATTCGATGGCGCCGCGGTTTGCGGCGTCTCGGATGCCTTGTGTGGCATCAGGGCTGATCACGGTGATCTTGGCTCCTGAATCGATCAGCTTTGTGATCTTGCCCTCGGCGATCTGTCCACCGCCAATGACGACGCACCGGCGTCCGGTCAAGTTAAGGAAAACGGGGTAAAAGGATGTCATATGTTCTCTGGTTTAGGCTGTGATTACGGCGTCGGGTTTTTCCGTGTCGAGATACTCGTCATAGTCGGGCACGAAATACCGGACCCGGGTTTTCTTGTATTCCCTGGTGCTGTATAGCACCAGGCGCTCGGATATCCCAGTGGCTTCGGCGATCTCATTGTTGATCTCCTCGCAACCTTCGGGAGTGGTCGCGTGGACCATGGTGAAATGAGTGTAGGGCCAGTCTGGGAACGTCGGCCGTTCGTAACAGTGGGTCACAGCGTCGTGGGCGGCCATCGTCAGGCCAACTTCCTCGGAGCGCTCTTCAGGTACTTTCCAAACGATCATAGCATTGGCCTTGAATCCGGACCTGCGATGGTGCAGCACCGCGCTGTAGCGCCGCATAATGCGCCGGTCTTGGAAGTCTTTGGCTAATGCGAACAATTCATCGGTGGACATTCCCAAGTCTTTGGCGATCTGGTCGTAGGGGCGGGGAATAAGCTCCAGGTCTTCCTGCATCCCCCGTATTGCGTCCTTCTCAGCTTCGGTTACCGACACCGCCTTGTTCCAGGAGTCGGCGGCTTCTTTGCTCTCTGCGCTCTCGCCGCCGGACTTTTGATTCTTGACGTTGTCGGGAGAGAAATTAAACGAAGACCCCTTTTTGTTGACCATGTCGAAATTGACGCCGATCTTGAAGAACCGTTTGGTGGGCATGATTCGCTGTTCCAACGCCCCGGTCTTGCGGGCCATGTAATCGGCAGTGGCTTCAAGATTGTGTTCTGGAGGCACGGCTAGCGTGAACCACAGATTGTAGTAGGATCCTTCCCGTGCGTAATTGTGGCTTACACCGGGGTGCTTATTGATCTCCGTCGCTGCTTTGTGTAACTGGTCTGGTTCGTAGGCCATGGCCACCAAGGTGGTCTTGAAGCCCAGGCGGCGGGTATCAAAGATTGCGCTTATCTGGCGCAGGACATTTGATTTCTTCAGCACGGTTAAACGGTCAATGACCTCTTGTTCGCTG
The DNA here is from genome assembly GCA_009392075.1 of SAR202 cluster bacterium. The sequence goes on along the minus strand of VFHG01000040.1, from coordinate 376 downwards.
ATCCCGATCTCCTCGCCAAGTTGCTGATATGGCTGGTAGACCATGGGAAATGGGGCTTGAATCTTGTTTAACAGCTCGCGATCTGTGATATCCATTGCTGTTTGAGCTTCCTCCCGGTCCGGTTTGTTGGTTTTAGTAGGTTTTGTTGATTTAGCTAGTGCCGGCGCCAGCGCCAATGAATGATCGAAGGGCATTCCTGGTTTATATTCGTTCAGGTTTATTTTTGGATTCGGCTCGCGCCTTTTCCGAAGACCTTTCATCGGCGTCTTGATAGGAATCGGCCATGCCCACCAACACCCGGTCTGCGGCCTCGATGATCCGGTTCCAGGCGCCGGAGTTGGTTGAGTCCAGGACTATCGTCCTGAAAAACACGAAC
>VFHG01000039.1 GCA_009392075.1 SAR202 cluster bacterium | reverse complement strand
CATGGCCGGGTCCTTGGAAATCTCGACCAGCAGATCCCTGAAGCTACCCATGCCGCGCCGGCGGAGCATCTCCCACTCAGCATGGGATGCGATCTGACTCTGATTCTTGCTGTCGGTGTGGCATAGGATGCCATGCCAGAAGAGAATCATCTTCTCTTCCAATTGGCTCTTCGAATTGATCATGCGAAACGCGATGTATTCAGGGACGCACCGAATGTGATGGTTCCATTCGATGAAGTAGCGCTCTGCCAGGTCCAGGTCCATGCCATGCGATTCGTCGGTTGGGTTCAACAGTTCTTCAACTGTTTCTTCATATCCCTTCTCTGCGCGGACTTCCAGTTCGTGGTACTGGGCGCCGAATCCGGCCCGCCGCATCAAGTGGCCCATCAAAGCGACATCTTTTTCTGCCATCCACATTTCTCCTCGGCCGCTACCAACCAATAGTTAGTGCTTATGCTACCACTTTGAATTTTACTGATTCAAGCAGGTGGCAGTCACGGCAGCTGGTCAATTTTATGCCGGATCGCTATAACTCACCAGTACCAGTACCAAACCACGCTTAGGTGGCGCTATTTGGGCTATAATTTAGCATTGGCTATAATAGCAGCGTTAGGCGCAGATTTGACCCAGGTTTCGATAAAGGCTGCGGCCTGGTCTACGCTCCAGATCCACCACCACTGACCCCGAGGAATCTTTAGATGGCAGAATCCCTGCTCGACTCCGCGAAAAAATTCGTCCCACTGATTAAAGCAAATCTGGACAAAATAGATTCAGATTGCCAACTTCCCCCAGAATTAGCTGAAGCAATGGCCCAAGAAGGCCTCTTTGGACTGTACGTGCCCAAGATATTGGGTGGACCTGAAATGGACCCGGTCACCGCATTTCCGGTGGTCGAAGAAATCTCCAAGGCGGACGGCTCCGCGGGCTGGTGTTGTTTTAACGGCACTGCGCTCACGTCTGCAGTCTCAAGGATAACCATTGAGGCGGCCAAAGAGCTGTTTGGCGACCCACCCGACGTCAGAGGCTCGGGCTCGGCACGCTCCGGCGGCAACGCCAAACTGACTCAAGGCGGTTATTTTGTCTCAGGCCGCTGGAACTATCTAAGCGGGGTTGACCACGCCAAATGCCTGTTTTTGAACTGCGATGTTGTCGATGACAACGGACCGGTGAGAAATGAAGATGGGAGCCCGGTCAGCCGTGTGGCCATCGTCCCGGTGGAGGCCGGGAAAGTTCATGTCGTCTGGTCGACTTTGGGTATGAGGGGCACCGCAAGCAACGACGCCGAATTCTCAGAGTTATTCGTTCCTACCAGCCACACCTATTCCCGCGCGGAACCGGCGCTACACGATAACCCTCTTTACAACCCTCAAACGGCGATCCTATGCAGTTGGACCCTCGCATCGGCCAACGCCTTGGGCATGGCCCGTGGCGCGATGAACGCCTTCAAGGATTTGGCGACCGCGGGCTCGACCACGTCGACTATGCTGCTCCGCGACCGCACTACGGTCCAGACGACGGTCGGTGAGTGCGAAGCCATGATCGGCGCTGGCCGGAGCTATGTCCTAGAAGCGGTGGGCGCTATGTGGGAATCCCAGGCCGCCAGAGCACCCGACCTGATGGATAAGGCAGTCCACGCCCGGCTGGCCATCGCCTACGGCATCCGGCAATCGGTCAAAGTCGTGGATATGTTGTTTTACGCCGCCGGGACGGGCGCGATTCATCAGTCCAACAAACTTGAAAGGTACTTCAGAGACCTGCACGTCGGCGGGCAGCATATATCTGGCCTGCATTCAAACTACGAACTTGGCGGGCAGTTGCTGCTAGGAGCGGAGCCTACTGCTCTCACCTACGCGTAGTTTCAAATGATGGTTCGAGATATTAGACGAGGAATTTTTAAGATGCTGTTTCTAGTGATCAGTACACCCGTGCCGACGAGGCCTTCAGACGTACGTGAGGCGAGAAAGAGCTTCTGGCCCTGGGTGGAGGACAAGCTGGCCCGCGGCATCGCTCGGTCATTCTATCCACGGACTGGCCGGGGAGCCATGGGCGTTTTCGATGTGGAGTCAAATGAGATGTTGCACCGACTGCTCAATGAATGGGCCGACGCCGTTCCCGCCGAGTTCGCTATTTATCCATTGATGGAACAAGAATCCATCGTGGCGTTCCTCAATGAAGAGCCTGGCAGTTAGCGATTATCTAGCGCCCGGCACCTGAAGCCATCGGAATATACCTCGGTTCGCTTCAACGGGCCGGGGTTTTTTGCGTTTGACCGTGGCAGGCACGTGTGCTGTAATTCCCTCTGTTCCCCTCAAGTGTGAGTAGGAACGCAACTTGCTGAGATTGGGAGACCGGATGAAGTTACTGACCTATGAAACCGATAAAGGACCCCGCTGCGGCGTCCTGCAGAACGACCAAGTTCTGGATGTCAGCGACCTGCTGGGCAAAGGCGGCCACCCCCTGCGCGACGTGCGGGCGTTGTTGGAGGAGGATGACTCGCCTATCGACCGGTTACGAGACGCCCTGGCCAAGAATCCATCTAAGTCCGGAACACCCCTGGCGGATATTCGCCTTCGCTCCCCGATAATCCAGCCGCCCACCGTGCGCGATTTCATCGTTTATGAAGAACACGCCAGCAACCAGGGCACCCGCGAACCCAACGAGGTCTGGTACCGGATGCCGGTCTTCTATTTCTCCAACCCTCTGTGCATCTACGGACCGGACTCCCAGATACCGTTTCCTTCCGCCTCAACCCAGTTCGACTACGAACTAGAGATCGGTTGCGTGATCGGAAAGGAAGGCAGCAACGTGGCAGCGGCAGACGCTATGGATTACATCGCCGGCTTCACACTGTTCAATGACTGGAGTGCCCGAGACCTGCAGGTGGACGAAATGGCATTTGGCCTAGGGCCCGCCAAGGGCAAGGACACCGCGTCGTCCATTGGCCCATGGCTGGTAACCACCGACGAGATGGCCCCCTACCTGAAAGACGACCGCCTGCAACTGAAGTGCGAGGTCAGGGTCAACGGCGACCTCTGGTTGAAAGACGGAGCTGCCGAAGACGCCTACTTTACCTTTGCGGACATGGTCGAACGCGCCTCCAAGGACAGCCGCATCGTGCCCGGCGATGTCATCGGCAGCGGGACGGTGGGCGGCGGCTCCATCAGAGAAGCCATCCGTAAAGGCTACGAGAAGGCCCGGTTCCTAGAGCCGGGCGACGTGGTCGAGCATGACGTGGAAGCCATCGGAGTGCTTCGCGGAACGATTGGCCCGAAGCCAAAACTTGACCCCGCCTACCGCTTCCAGGTCAAGAACCCGGCGCCGTTACCCGAAGCGGGCATCTCCAAAGATTACAAATACAAACGGAAGTAGCCTTCTCAGCGCCCATTTTAAAAACTATCGGCGAGGATACAAATGGTCGCATACGACCCGGCGCACAAATGTGAGATAACCGTCCATGAATCTGAGTATCAAAGCGGCCTAGCCGTCCGAATCTACCAGCCTGAGGGAGCGGGTCCGTTCCCAGGGTTGGTAGACGTTCACGGTGGCGTCTGGACCAACGGCGACCGGTCTGCCAACGAGGTTATGGACCGGGCATTAGCCGAGAGTGGGATGGTCGTAGCGGCAGTCGATTTCCGCCAATCGCCAGACCATCCATATCCGGCACAGGTGGCCGACGTCAATCTCGCCACCCGTTGGCTGAAAGCCCATGCAGCGGAATTCAACGCAGACCCAAACACTGTCGGCGGTATCGCCGGGTCCAGCGGAGGGCACACCGTGTTGCTCAGCGCCATGCGGCCCAATCATCCCGCTTACCGCTACATAGACTTACCTGGCTCGGACGCGGACGCCACCATGAAGTACCTCTTGCTGGGATGGCCGATCGTCGACCCGTATGCCCGTTATCGCTTCGTTCAGGAAACGGGTAATGACCGGATTATCGGGCTATCCGAGGCGTATTTCCGGACCACTGATGCCATGAAAGAAGGCTCGCCGGGCCAGATATTGCAGCGGGGAGAAGAAGCGGTCTTGCCGCCCACGCTCATCGTCCAAGGTACCGACGACAACAACCTGCCGGTGCCGGTAACGGAGCAATTCGCGGTTGATTACCGGAAAGCGGGCGGTGATTTGGAACTGGAGATGTTCCCGGATATGCCACATCTGTTCGGCAACACCCCTGGCCCAGACTCAGACCGGGCCATCGCCCTGATGAAGAAGTTTGCCGCGAGGATACTTTCCGAAGGCTGAGAGGTCTACTCCAAGCGGCGTATCTTGGGCAGTCCTATGGCTGCCGCCAGGCTGATTCCCGCCAGCACGGCGCCGTTCACCAGTAAAGCGCCTTGGGCTCCCAACGCAGTTGCCAGGCCGCCCACGCCCAGATGACCCACCGGCGCCACTCCGATGCTCAAGACCCATGAGCCCATTGCCCGTCCCCGTTGTTCGTCGGGCACGTTGGACTGCATCAGCGTCTTGTATAGAGTGTCCACCGCCATGGCGCAGGCATTGACCGCGGCCAGAATAATGATGAAATAGACCAGCGCCGCTGAAACCGAGAACGCCATCAGTCCAACGCCAAACCCCGTGGCGATGATGAACATCAGCAGCCCTTTGCGCCGGTAATCCCGAAGGTTGGCCAGCAACGCCAAGCCCAGCAACCCCCCGGCCTGCCGCACCGCCGTCAGGTAGCCAAGCCCGGCCGGTCCGACGTGTAAGACTTCTTTGGCGAACACGGGCAGCAGCGTCATATGAGTGAACCCCAGCACTTCAGTGATGGATGTCAGGCACATCAGAATGAAGATCAACCGGTTCTCTCTGAGGAACCGGACGTACCCCACCAGGTTTTGAAGCACCGGCTCACGTAGTGGTTGAGCCGTCCTGGGCGACCGGCCGATGACCAGAAGCACTGATGCGGAACCCAAATAACTGGCGCCCACTGCCAGATATTGCCAACCTGGCCCCACCAGCTCGATCAGCGCACCGGAGATGATTGCTCCACCGATGCCACCGGCCTGCATGGCCATCTGGTTCAGGGATAGTCCGTTTAGAGCATGCTCAGGGCCCACGATGTCGTAGGTATAGGCGTTCCGGGTGGTTAGTGTGAAGGCGAGCATGCAACCACCGGCGGCGACCAGCACAACTACTGCCCAGATCGGGGGTTCGCCGGTTAACAATACCCCGGCCATTATTCCCGCCACCGCCACGGCACTCAAGGCGCTGAAGAGCAGGAACAAGCGCCGCTCCAGCCAGTCGGCCATCGCTCCGGAAAGTATTCCCAGGAAGAACAAGGGCGCCATGCGCGCGGCGGCGGCCACTCCGACTATGAATGCCGATCCCGTGATGTCGAAGACCAGCCACCCCACCGCCACGTGCTCCATTCCGGTGCCCAGTGAGTAAAAGAAGGTGGACGCCCAAAAAAGCCGGAAATCGCGGAAGCGAAAGGACGAAGCCCAGGCTTGCGAGTAGATGGAGCGACGGATCAAATCACCATTCCCCGCAGTCCCAGCCTGCTATATACTCGCCATGGCGTTTGGACGCCTGGAGTGTCGGTCCCGACCGATACCGCCAAACACAAGGAGCCGATTACCGTCATGAAGTTCGCCCTATTTCTCCCGGCATCCTGGACCGATAAGGACACGATCCACCAGAGCCGGATCTACGGAGAGGTCCTGGAACAGGCCCGATACGCCGAGGAATTGGGTTTCGACTCCCTCTGGATCGCCGAACACCACTCTAGTCGCTATGGGATATTCCCATCATTGATGCCCATCCTGTCACATATCGCCGCCCAGACCAAGGCCATCAGGCTGGGCGCCGGGGTCAGTGTCCTGCCGTTTCATAATCCGATCCGCCTGGCTGAAGAAACTGCAATGGTCGACTTGCTCAGCAACGGCCGGTTGAATCTCGGGGTCGGACGCGGGTCGGCTGACTACGAGTACGGGAACTTCAAGATAGATTTTGACTCGCGGGACGACCGCTTTCGCGAGGTGCTGGACATCATCCTGGGATTATGGACCACCGAAGATTT
>VFHG01000038.1 GCA_009392075.1 SAR202 cluster bacterium | reverse complement strand
GCGGACCTGGGCCTGGCCGGCGGCCCGCAGGACGATCTCCTGCGCCGTGGTAACCCCGCCCTCGTCGCTGGCGACCTTGATGATCCCTGCCTTGATGCCGGTGCCTTCGATCCCAATCTCGATCTCTCTGACATAAAGGTCAGCGATGACCTCAGGCGCTAGGTCAAGGAACGGCCGGGGCACCGCCAGGTGGTTGCCGGTGGCCGCGATGATATGTACGCCGGTGGCCTTGGAGACCTCTCGCATCATCTCGACGTCCCGTCCTAGGTCGATGGTACTGACATCGATGATGGTGCGGAGTCCTTCCCGGTAGGCTTCCTTCAGGGTGGCGTTTGCTTGCTCGATGATCCCGGAGCGGTCGACAAGCTCAGGGTAGGTCTTCAAGATGCCGGCGGCGTTGGTGGCCAGGTGCTCATGGCTCAGGGTGAAGCCCAATTCCGATGTATCCACCGGCCCTAAAACAGTATTCACGATTGACATGTTTCTGCCCCTCAGTAGTTGTCTCAGATTGTCCCCGAGACATTCTAATACCAAACAAGCCGGCCGGTCAGAGTGAGCAGTAGTGCCTCCATGCTTGGGAGGCTTCTGTTCTGCCCACATGTCACCCTGAGCGAAGTGAAGGGTCTGACAAAGTATTGTTCGGTAGATTCTTTCCCGACGCGTCGGGAGCGCTCCTCAAAATGCCAGTTTCGAAGCGCATTGCACCGGCAGGAGAGTCAAATGTCCCTTCCCCCGCGCACGGGGGAAGGTTAGGATGGGAGAGTTCCTCGGCAGTGAGTGATGTTCGCCCAATTTATAATCACCCAGTCACCTACAAGCCCAAGGGGGTTCCATGAAATACGACGTGATCATCGTTGGCGCAGGCTCCGCCGGGTGCGTACTGGCCAACCGGCTCTCCGAAGACCCAACCCGGTCGGTGCTACTCCTAGACGCCGGACCCGATTACCCCGACATGTCCCTGATGCCCGACGACATCAAGCACGACGACAACCAGCGGGCGTCCGAGGCTGACGCTCCCCACAACTGGTCTTTCCAGGGCACCACTGACCCCCAGGGCAGCCGGACCGCCGCCGTGGCCAGGGGCAAAGTCTTTGGCGGCACCAGCGCCATCAACCACCAGATATTTCTTCGCGGCATGCCCGAGGACTACGATCACTGGGCCGAGCTGGGTAACGATGAGTGGTCGTACACCAAGGTGCTGCCCTATTTCAGGAAGCTGGAGACGGACCTGGACATCGCCGGAGATTTCCACGGGACCACCGGGCCGATAACCCTGACTCGGCATAAGCAGCAAGACTGGCTGCCGCTGCAGAGAATATTCTATGCCGCCTGCCTGGCCGCCGGCTACCGGGACGACCCGGATATGAACAATCCCGATGGCGGGGGTGTCGGAGCCATCCCGTTGAACTACGTAAATGGTGTTCGGGTGAGCACCGCCATCGGATACATCAATCCTTGCCGAAACCGCCTCAATCTAACTATCAAAGCAAACGTTACCGCCCACCGGGTCATCTTCGATGGGAAAAAGGCTGTAGGAGTCGAGGTGGAAAGCGGCGGAGAGATGTTCATCCTGTCCGGCGAGACCATCATCTTGAGCGCAGGGGCGATCGCCTCACCGCAGTTGTTGATGCTCTCCGGCATCGGCCCCAAAGAGGTTTTGGCACGGCTGCAGATATTCATGATCCACGAATCGCCGGGCGTGGGCCGGGGCATGAAGAACCATCCGGCGGTCTCGCTCCGGTTCAAGCCAATAGACGGTTACTCGTTGGAACCTGGCTCACCCAGGAACCAACTGGGCCTGCGGTTCATGGCCAAGGGGTCCACTTTCAAAAATGATATCCAGGTCCAGACGCTGACGTCTGGGCCATTGGGCCACGAGGCCGACGAGATCCGCGTGGGCTGCCGGCTGGAGTTTCCCCTAGGGGCCGGTGAACTGACCATCACGGCTGCCGATGCCAACATCCAACCGAGATTGGATTACCGGTTCATGGAAGACCCGTCAGACCGTACACGTCTGCGCGAAGCCGTTCGGGAATGCGCCCAGTTGTTCGAGGACTCAGGCTTTCAAGAAGTCATTGCCGGTCCCATCGCCCCCACCGCAGAGCAATTGGCCTCCGATGAGTTGTTGGATTGCTGGATCGCCGATACCCTGTCCATCGCCGGACACACCTGCCGCACCTGCAAGATGGGCCCGGAGTCGGATCCAGAAGCGGTGGTTGACCAGTGGTGTCAGGTCCGCGGCGTTCGAGGGTTACGGGTGATCGACGCGTCGGTGATGCCAGAGATACCACGGGCCAACACCAACGCAACCGCGACCATGATCGCCGAGAGGGCGGCCGATTTTATCACCGGAACTACGTAGTCAACGGATTTTCCAATGTAATGGAACATGGGCAAGAGCGACATAGAAAAACTACTGATAAACGATTGGCATCGGGCCTACGCATCACCACCGTACCTCAGGCCATGGGCTGGCTTGGCCTCGCCGACGACCCCGACCTTCGATGGGAGATTGCCAACCACATGGATGCGATGTGGCACAGCAGTCTGGAAACTCCGGAAAAAGTTAAAGAAGTACATGCAGCCATCGGACTGACGACCGAGGAAGAAGAAGCTGGCCTGTCGCGGAATTGGGGTAACCAAGTGGGCAGTTGGGACAAAGCGTCCATTCTACCGACCGACAACGAAAAATTGATCTCCCGCCACATCTTGTACCGTCAAAAATTCAGACCAGAGTTGCCGTCGCCCGAAGACATAG
>VFHG01000037.1 GCA_009392075.1 SAR202 cluster bacterium | reverse complement strand
CCCTCGACTGTCTTGATGACGGCTGTTCCGGCTCGCGTGGCCGGCGTCCGTGAGGTCATTCTCTGCACGCCGCCGCAACGGGGAGAAGCCCTGAACCCGGCGGTCATAGTCGCCGCAGAGATCGCAGGCGTGGACGCCCTCTACCAGGTGGGTGGGGTCCCGGCCATCGCGGCCATGGCCTACGGCACAGCCTCCGTGCCCAAGGTCGACAAGATCTGCGGCCCCGGCAACATCTTTGTTTCCTACGCCAAGAAATTGGTCCAGGGCTCGGTCGACATCGACGGGGTCTTCGGCCCTACCGAGACCATCGTTCTGGCCGACAAGACAGCCAACGCCAGTTTCTGCGCCGCCGACCTCATCGCCCAGGCGGAGCACGACCCGCTGGCCACCGCAATTTTGATCACCAACAGCCAGGAATTGATCGACCAAGTTGGGTCCGAAGTCGCCCGGATGATCGCAGAACAACCCCGGGGCGAAGTAGCCCAGGCCGCGCTGGACCGTCAAGGACGGGTTGTATTGGTCGATTCCCTGGAAGAAGCCGTAGACCTGGTAAACCGGATAGCTCCGGAGCACCTCTGTCTGCTCTTGGACGACCCTTGGTCTTGGGTCGACAAGATCAAGCACGCAGGCGGACTTTTCCTGGGTGAGTACTCGCCCGAGGTCATGGGCGACTACATCGCCGGACCCAGCCACGTCATGCCCACCGGGGGCACCGCCAGGTTCGGTTCCGCCTTAAGCGTCCACCATTTCCTGCGCACCATGCCGGTGGTGGGGCTAAGTCCTTCCGAGTTCCAGAAACTGGGCAAAGCGGCGGTACACATCGCCGATGCCGAGGGGTTATCAGGACACGCCAGCGCGGTCCAGATCAGGCTTGATTCACTGGCCAAAGGCGCCTGATATGACTCAAAAAAATATGCCTTCAATGCTGCCCCACATCCAGGCCCTGGAGACTTACGAGGGCGTTGACCCCATGGAGGTCATGGCCGAACGGGCCGGGATTCCCCCGGAGAAGATCATCCGCCTGAACGGCAATGAGAACCCCTATGGGCCTTCACCCAAAGTGGCCGCAGCCCTGGGCGACTATCAAAACTACAACTACTATCCCGACCCCGGACAGCGCAACCTGCGCCGGGTTTTATCGGGCTACCTGGGCGTTGAGCAGGAACGGATCGTGGCGGGCAACGGCAGCGACGAGATGATCGACCTACTGCTGCGTATGTACGTCGGCATCGGCGACAACGTGATCATCCCATCGCCGACATTCGGCATGTATTCATTCTCGGCGGGAATCTGCGGCGGAGAAGCAATATCGGTCGAACGCGACGAAAACTTCGAGATCGACTTGGAAGCCATGAAGTCGGCCATCAACAACAAGAGCAAGATCATCTTCTTGGCCTCGCCCAATAATCCTACCGGGAACATCGTCTTGGAGGCCCAGACACGGGCTATGCTGGACACCGGGCTGCTAGTGGTGATGGACGAGGCTTACTTCGAGTTCTGCGGCGAAACGGCCATTTCACTGTTGTCCGAGTACCCGAACCTGGTGGTGCTGCGCACCTTCAGTAAATGGGCCGGGCTAGCGGGGCTGCGCATCGGCGTGGGCGCCATGGACCCGGACCTGGCCGCAACCATGATGGCCATGAAGCCGCCCTACAACGTCAACCTGGCGGCTGAGGTGGCGCTGACCACTTCGCTGGAAGACACCCCAGGGTTGTTGGAGCGAGTGAAACAAATCGTGACCGAACGCGACCGGATGATGGAGCAACTAAAGCAGGTGTCCAACCTGAAACCCTGGCCTTCCCAGGCCAATTTCATCCTGTGCCAGGTGCCCGACGGAAGGGGCAAAGAGATATTCGAGGGCCTCTGCAACCGGGGGATATTCCTGCGTTACTGGAGCAGCGGCCGGTTGAAGAATTTCATCAGGACCAGCATCGGCCTGCCCCATGAAACCGACGCGGTCGTCGAGGCTTTCAGAGAACTATGTGCCTAATAGGCGTAATTTCAATGTGTGATTCAACTGTGAGGAAGATGTGATGCCGCCGAAAAAACCGGCAACCAACAGAAGCAGAACTGCGACCATCGAGCGCAAGACCGGCGAGACCGAGATCGCTCTGACACTGGACCTGGACGGAACCGGTGTGTATGACGTCGACACCGGCAATGGGTTCTTGGACCACATGGTCTCTCAGATTTCCCGGCACGGCCTGATCGACATAAAACTGAAAGCCAAGGGAGACATCCACGTCGGCTGGCACCACTTGGTGGAGGACGTCGCAATCACCCTGGGACGGGCCTTCAATGAGGCCCTGGGCGACGCTAGGGGTATCCGCCGTATGGGTCACGCCATCGTCCCCCTGGATGAAACACTGGCTATGGTCTCTTTGGACTGTAGCGGCCGTGGTTACGCGGTCATAGAGACGACCCTGGACGACACCATGGTGGAGACCCTGCCGGGCGCGTTGATCAAACACTTCTTCGAATCATTCGCTCTGGAAGGGAAGATAAACCTCCACGCCCAGATCATGACCGGGGTCAGCCCCCACCACAAGGCCGAAGCCCTCTGTAAGGCCCTGGCCCGATCGCTCCGTGACGCCCTAGAGCCAGACCCCCGCGCGCCGTCGTCCATCCCCAGCACCAAGGGCACGCTTAACGGGTAGAATCGTACCTTGAGAAGGGTAGTTCCGTTTTTTTGGCTGATTTCATTTTTGACCCGGGAGGATTCAACATGCCTAAAACAGAGCGCGAGTTTCACCATCACGACAAAGTCGAATGGACACCGGTGGCCGCAGACTCCGGGGCGGCCGGCGAAGGGATGACAGAAAAGATTCTGAATTTTGACCCCGAAGCGGGCGTCTCCACTCGGATGTTGAGATTTGCGCCAGGCGTGGACACCGACCAGGTAATCACCCACGACTTCTGGGAAGAAGTCTACATAATAGACGGAGAAATGCGCGACAAGACAGTTAACCAGACATTCACCGCCGGGATGTCGGCCTGCCGACCACCGGGCATGCCCCACGGACCGTATGCGTCCACCATTGGGTGCACCACATTTGAGGTCCGGTACTACCGAAAATAGCTAACATGCGGCTGCTACTATTTCCCGTCGTGTAGGGCACCTGAGTCTGTCTCACACTTGAAAATTGACGATACTCCAGGGTACACGTCCGATGCCTCAATCGGGCGTCGGCTGTCGATTTGGGCAGTGTCGCATTTGGAGGATGCCGGAAATGTCCCCCACCCTTGAGAATGACGTAATGGCAGACTTTGCCTACAAATTGGAAATCCCGGTCAATGCATCACCACAGGCGATATTCGATAACCTCAGCGACTCCGCAAACCATGCCAGATTGGCCGGAAGTGAAGAGCTCAAGACGATTCGCCAGGAACCGGCCGACCCTGTCGGACTGGGCAATGACATAGCAAGGCAATCGCCATATATTT
>VFHG01000036.1 GCA_009392075.1 SAR202 cluster bacterium | reverse complement strand
CATGGACCGCTTGACCTCACCGGCGGCATCGCCGATAGGCTTGCCCTCTTCGAGGGTGATCGTCTGCGCCATCTCATCGGCCCTGCGGCCCATGATCTCCAGGGCCTTGTAGATGATTGTGGCGCGGGCCGGAGCGGGCGTGTTGCCCCAGATGGCCAGTCCTTCTTTAGCAGCAGCCACGGCTCTCAAGGCATCTTCGGCGCCGGAGGTCTGGAATTCACCGACGATCTGGTCGGTGTGGGCCGGGTTGTGGACTTGATAAGTTCGGCCGGTCACTGACTCAACCCACTGGCCGCCGATGTAATTCTTATGTGTCGCCGCCATATCGTTCTGCCTCCGCCTCAGCGTGAGATTTCGTGAGATTTATTGAATATTAGGCACTATTAATGAGCTAATCGCCGCCGGAATACTCTAGTCCAACTCCGATCACTTCAATCTGCATGGAGCGGACATCGGGAGCGGTGTCATCAAAGCGCACCCCAAGAGTTACGTTGATGCCCCTGTGGAGCTCCGGGTTGCCAGGGACATCGAACCGGTGGTCTAGATGCTCTCCCCGAAGGTCAAGGTCCATATGCTCGGCGATGCGTGATTCGCCGTCGTAGATGATGACCTCATGGACAGAAGCGTGGTCACGGGTGCGGAAACTGACGTATGCCCCCTCTATCCGCATTCTGACGCCGTCTAGGACCACAGGTGTTGGGAGCGGAAAGTGGAGCCAGGTGTTCTGCCCTCTGGTGCCCTCGATACGGACGAATGGGCCTGTGGCGCGGACTGAGGTCAGCCGACCAGGATATTCGACCTGCATGTTTACGCCGTGCATCCACAGAGTGCGCTGCGGCATGGGCTCGCCCCCTTAAGCATCTGGACTTGTTCCTAGATTCGATGTTGGGACCGTATCAAGCGTGTGCGCCACGCCTAGGCCGGGCCAAGCTGGCAGCGATTATATCCGCATTTATCCTGCGGGTACAGCGGCAATTTTCTCTCTGCCAGCAGGGACGGAATATCTCGATTGCCGACAGGGAGTCGCCCTTGTAAAATGTCGTCCATCCGGCATAGGTGGAGTAGAGACCATGGGCAGATTGGAGGGCAAGGTTGCAATCATAACCGGCGCGGCGCGGGGTCAGGGCGCTCTGGAGTCTGAATTGTTCGCCAAAGAAGGCGCCAAAGTTGTGATCTGCGATGTTTTGGACCAGGAAGGCAAAGACGTCGAAGCAAAGGTCCAGGCTTCAGGCGGTGACGCCGTGTTTTCCCATTTGGACGTAACCCGGGACGACGACTGGCAAAAGGCCATCGACTTGGCCGAGTCCCGTTGGGGGAAACTGGACATCTTGGTTAACAACGCCGGCATCGCCCGTGGCGGGAGTATCGAAGAAACTTCCGAAGAGTTGTGGGACGAGGTACTGGCGGTCAACACCAAAGGGGTTTTCCTGGGCACCCGGCGTGCAATCCCGGCCATGCGCAGGGCCGGCGGCGGGTCGATCATCAATGTCTCGTCCATCGCCGGTATTCTGGGACGCAAACTAGCGCCGGCGGTTTACAGTGCATCCAAGGGGGCGGTCCGGGTCTTCACCAAAAGCACGGCTATCCAACATGCCGAGGACCGGATACGCTGCAATTCCATCCACCCGGGGCCAATAGACACGCCCATGCTGGCGGGGATCACCAGCAACCCGGCCATGCTTCAGGAGCGGACCGACGAGGTGCCGTTGGGCCGGTTGGGCAACTCGGAAGACGTTGCCTTCGGCGTGCTATACCTGGCCTCAGACGAGTCTTCATGGATCACGGGCATCGAACTCATCATTGACGGCGGAATCACGGCCATGTAATTTTCGGCCACCTGATACGTAAGGGCGGGTTTTTAACCCGCTACGGCTCACCGCAAAAACGGGCCTTGCAGCCCACCTACCCCGCCACCAACATTTCATCCGTGTTGATCAGGGGAGAAAGAAGCAGCGGCGCGGCGTCCGTGATCAGCACCATATCCTGCAAGTGCCAGTGGCCGATGTGCGGCTCCAGAGCGACAACCATTCCCTTTTCCAGATTGTGCTTACCTGAAGGGACCATGTAGGGTTCTTGCTGGTGCCACCAAGCGCCGACGCCGTGGCCGGCCAAAGCGACTTTCCCTTCTATCCCAGCGTCGTTGAAGGCGTTGTTGGCGAAGTGGTAGACGTCCGACGCCCGTACCCCCGGTCGGCAGTGGTCGATGGTCGCCCGGTAGATGTCCCGGTGAATCTTGTAAGTCTCTATGAGTTCCCGGCTCGGCTCGCCCACTACCACGGTTCGCGACTGATGGCCGGGGTATCCGTCCAGATACGAAACGTAGTCGTTCCTAATGATGTCTCCGGACTGAAATACCATGTCTCCTTCGCCACCGTAGGCCACGTTGTTGCGGCTGGTGTTGAGGATGCCGTGGGCCCAGTTGGCCCCGCGCCTGATGCAGGCCTCGATGATGCGGGAATGCACGTCTCGTTCGGTATCGCCGGGCCGGACCGTCGGGAAGACATCCAGATAGGCTTCATCTAGTAGGTTGGCGCCCTTCTGAATCCTTTCCACCTCAGCCGAGGTCTTTATCCAGCGCACCCGGTCCATCATGTCGGTACAGTCCATGATCTTAGCCTTGGGCAGCAACGAGGTCAGTTCTTCCCATTGGAGAGCGCTGAGGTAGTCCTTCTCCGCTCCGATCTTTTTATTCTCCAAGCCCATTTCCTTGAGGATGTCCGCGGTCCGGGCGTAAGGAGACTCGGCATAACCGTCATAGACTTGGATGTCCTCGATCCAGCCGTCGCGGCGCGGCAAAGGCGCGGCAATCTCGTTCACAACCAACACAGGGTCACCCTGACGCGGCCAGACCACCAACACCCCTCTGGGTGAGTCAGGAAAATCCAGGTGCCGCGCTAAGGTTCCCGGATAGGCAAACCCGGCCAGATAGGTGAAATTCTTTCCTGAACGAGCGACTACGGCCGAAAAGCCGTTCTCGTCCATCAATTTGTTCAAACGTTCGATGTTGGCGATGTTCTTGCCTGCCATTAAAGGCCTCCGGGCTTCGAATTGCCCTTTTAGGGTTGGATGAGTCTAGCCCAATCGTGCAATAGCGGCAACGCTCCGGGATTGACCCTGAGGGCAACTTGCGGATTTGGAGTAGAACTATCGGCGGGGACGCCCTCTTGGCGGCTGAATGAACCTAGGAACGGGCAATCGTCGCCAACTGAGAAAACTTCCATGAACATACGCCGCCGGCCACGGGGAACGAGTGGAAGACCCCAAACGCCTAGCCGGAGCCATCAAAAACGGCCTGGCCGCAGTCGCCCAGGGCAAAGTGGCGATACTGGCCGTGGCGTTGTCTGGGTAAGCGGCAGGCTAAAACCGGGAAAGACTGAAAGGTTCCAGCGGCGCCGCGTTCCCATCCAACAGATATTGGGCCATCAATTCGGCGGTGGCGGGGCTAAGCATGATGCCTACCGCGTCATGCCCCGCCGCGATGCTGAGTCCTTCGACATCTGGCGCCGGGCCCAGGATCGGCATGAGATCGGGCGTGGCCGGTCTCACGCCTGCCCGGCCGGATACGAACTCAGCATCGGATAGGCCGGGAAAACTCAAGGCCGCGGCGGCAATAAGATGGCTCACGCCGCCGGCGGTGACCACTTCGTCGAACCGGCCTTCCACTCGAGTGGCCGCCACCAGCACATCTCCGTCCATCCTGGGCACTACGTAAGCCTCGGAATTCCGGACAGGGGAGCGGGGCAGGAAACCGGGCTTGCGTAGAAGGATTCTCTCTCCCTTGACCGGCCTCACCGGAATCTCCGGCGCTCCTTGCTGCCGCAGCCATCTGGCTGGGAGCCCGCTCCACGGCCCGGCAGCCAGCACCACTTGGGGCGCATCGATGTTGCCCCAGGACGTGACCACCCCGGTTACCCGCTTCCCCTCGGTCCGAAGGTTAAGGGCCTCGACCCCTTGGTGAAACTGTGCGCCCAACCGGCTGGCGGCTTGGACCAAAGAATCCACCAACCGCTGGCCCCGGACATATCCCTCTTTGGGAGAAAAAATACCGCCCAAGACCGCCGTACTGACCTCCGGCTCCCGCTGGAGAACCTCTGCTTGGTCCAACCAGGCAACGCCGAACCCCAGTTCGCTCTGCCAAACCAAATTCCGTCGCAGTTCGTCGGCCTCTTCGTCCGTAAAGGCCAATTTGAACACTCCGGTCTGGCGAAATTCAGGATCGACTCCGGCCTCGGAAAGTTCTGACGCCAACGACGGGAAGAGTTCCAGGCTGCGCATGCCCAAACGCCACATTGGCTCGACTTCTGGATCCACGTGCCACAACGGCGAGATTACTCCCGCCGTGGCGCCAGAGGCCCCGGCGGCGAACCGTGTGCGCTCCAAGACCACCACACGAACTTGCTGCTTGGCCAGTTGATAGGCGATGGAGCAACCGGTCACACCGCCACCGATTATCACGACATCTGAAGATTTTTCTAGCACCGTCATACCCTCCGCTGTCTGCACCAAGCAGATAATTAACGCCCCAGCCGATTATGGCTGAGGCGTTCTGTGCCTATAATTTCTCGTTCGGGTGTCATATGAATCTCTTGAGCATCTTCACCACGGTCACCGGTCCGAGTTCCTAATCTTTGACAGTAGCATGTTCCTTGAGGAAGCGCCGCGTGTGATCTACTACCTCATCGATGTGCGGCTGAGAATCCTTCCAAGGAAAAATTGTGACCTCGGAATTTGGAGCGAGGTCTGCGACCTCCATCGCGGCCGCGTATGGATGCGCGGGTATGTCGTCGGGAGCTATCAGCAGCGGCGTGTGGAGCGAACGCACGAAATCGCGTGAAACGGTGAAGACGAAGTCGGCGCGGTCGGTGTACATGCTGGTGAGGAAGTCATGGACCAGGTCCATGGTGACTTCAGGACGCTTCTCGCATAGAGGCGGTCCCCAGGCTTTAATATTGTTCTGGTAGAACAGGTCCGGGTGCTGAGGGCTGAAACCACTGGGCTGCATCAACGCCGCTGCAACTACGCGATCCGGGGCTAGTCTGAGTAGGTTGTGGATCATCGGCCCGCCAATGCAGAAGCCCATGACCAAAAACTCTTGGATGCCAAGGTGGTCCATCAGCCCAAGGTGGTCATCGGAATGGGAGTCCCAGGGCCGGTCAATCTCAAGCGGGCCGCTCGATTGTCCTGGGTTAGCGTTGCGCAAATCAACACCGATACAACGGAAATCTTCTTTGTATCTCTCCATCGGGTTGAACGGCACCGACGTATTCAACAGTGGCAAAGAGGCATTGAGCCCGCCACCGGGGATGATCAGCAGGGGATATCCGGACCCTACTTCTTCGTAGTGGATACGGACGGATTCTCTTTCGTAGAACGGCATGGCCTGTGCCCTCCATTAGAAAATCGCAAGACGAATCGCCTGTCTGTACATGAAAACGACGTCGTCTGCGGAATGAACTGCTCGTGGTTCCCTTAATATACTCCTTACGAAGTGTATTATCCGTGACCCTCAGGTGCTCTTTTTTGTCCGGCGCCAAAAGATGACAGAATTCCCTTCGTTTGAGGGGGTTTTCTTGTTCCAGAGACACCCTTTATCAGGAAGCCATAGGGGCGAGGTGCTTGGGGGGTGCTTACAGGGCCCGATGGCAGTCCTAACCTTGGACCGTCGGCTTCTTCTTCGGCAACACCGAACTTAGCCTGGAATTTTGCACGGTGATTTCTGGAATATCAGGGTTTGATGATTAGGCTTCTTTCCGGTAGTATCCTCCAATCTATTTAATGCTGGAGGACACTATGCTTTTCCATGTAACAGCCGCACACGACCATATGACATGCCCAGGGAGAGAGGGTGGCACTGGGTCAGATGCCGTTCGAGACGCACAAAAATGGCTTGAAGGTAATGATGAAGTTAAGGTGCTGGGACAGTGGTCACATCAGCCGTCTCATAAGTCATTCGCCATCATAGAGTC
>VFHG01000035.1 GCA_009392075.1 SAR202 cluster bacterium | reverse complement strand
AACAAATCGTGTCGGCAATAGCGCCGGTGGACTAAAGCTTCTGGTAGATCTGGACTCGGTGGCGGTAACAGTCGGCCACATAGACTTTGCCGTTCCCGTCCACGTGGACCGACACCGGGCGGTAGAAGCGGCGCTTGGGTTCGATGTTTTGGACCGCCAACTCCAGCTTTCTTTCAATATCCGGGTTGGCGGCAAGCAAGGTCCGGCCCCACTTGGACATTCCACTGTGGCCGATGAGCACGTCTTTGAAACCACCGGTCCGGTCGAAGACTTGGACCCGGTCGTTCAACCAATCGCAGACGTAAATATCGCCGTCTGCATCCACGGAGATGCCATTGGGGCGGTTGAACTGCCCCTCGTCTCCACCCGAGGCGCCAAAGGCCATCAGAAAATTGCCTTCAGCGTCAAACTTCTGGACCCGGTCGTTGCGCCAATCGGTGACGTAAACATCCCCAGAAATGTCGATAGCGATGCCCCAAGGCATGTTGAACTGCCCTTCAGCATCTCCCAAAGCGCCCCATTTGGACACGAACTCACCATTAGCGGTTAGCGCCTGCACCCGGTGGTTGAGGGTGTCGACCACATACAGATTGCCGCCGGGGCCGAATTCCAGGCCGGAGGGGCGGTCCAATTCCCCTGGGCCGCTGCCGTGACCACCAAAGGTCCTGGTGAATTGTCGGTCGGCTCCGAAAACGCTGATCCGGTGGGAGTGTTCGTCAGCCAGATAGACCTCACCCTGGGGGCTGAAAGCGATGTCGGTCACCCAGATGAACTCTCCGGGGCCCTCGCCCCAGACGCCGAACTGGTCCAGGTAATCGCCGTCGGTGGTGCACCGGCTGACACGCACACCGTCCGGTTGTTTTGGGTTGGCCCGATTGGCCACATACAACATCCCGTCGGGGCCGGTTGTAACCGCCACCGGGCCGCTGAATCCGGGGCCGGCCGGGGACAGCAGGCCAATCACGTCGTGGTAGCGGTAAAAGCCTTGGGTAGAAACGGGTTGTTCAGTCTCGGTAGTCATGGTTACGCGAACTGGTACTCCCGGCTAGAGCCAATCATCTTCATGGTGTGGAGAAAGGTGTTTTCCGCGAACAGGCGGTCTTCAGGACTGCCGGCTACGAGACCACTGCGTTGGGCGAGCATGGCTCGGACTTCGCCGGCTAGGTGCGCTTTATTCTTTTCGTGCAGGCGCATGTGGCCCAGCAGTTCAAGGCAGGCGTCAATGACCGACTCCGGGTCCAGTTCGTCCATACGGTCTAGCAGCGCATCAACCATGGCCCGAACTCCGGGTTGTTGGATGTCGCTGACCTGGTCGGCCACGAAATTTATTCGTTCAACCAGGCTGCCGCTGTCGATCCATTCCTCGCCGGTATGCCAGCCTTCCACCGACGGCGGGTTCAGCAGGTCTTGGCCCATATAGCGGCACCCCATGGCCACGTCGAAGATGCCCCGTTTCGGAAATTTAAAATCGCCCAACAGGTGGAGCGTACCCACTACGACTTCCGCCGGGCTTTTTACCTTGGCGAAACGAGCACGGTCCGACTTGAAAAAATCGGAGTTGAACAGGACATCGAGCATCGACCGTATGTCGTAGTTAGACCGGAAATATTCCTCTTCCAAAATCTTGATGGCTTCTGGATCGCCGGGGGGCGTGTGTTGCCAGGCGGGAACTTGGACATCGTCAGCAACGAAAAAGTTGTAGAGGTGGCGGGAGATGAACCGGGCGGTGGCCGGCTGCTCGACGATGATATCGATGATGTCTTCGCCGTTGAAGTTGCCGGTATGTCCCAAGAATGTCTTCTCTTCTTCATCATGGTCATCCGGAAGATACCGGAAGCGCCAAGGGAGCTTGCCGAAGGGAAATGAAGTCACGTTGTCGTCATCGATGGTCCAGCCGGTGAATGCGCGGGCAGCTGATTGGACGTCGTCTTCGGTGAAGTTCTCCTGGCCGTCCATGCCCACGCCAAGGGAGAACAACTCCAGCAGTTCCCGACCCCAGTTCTCGTTGGGGGCGTCCTTGTGGTTGAAGTTGTTATCCAGCCAGAAGATCATCGCCGGGTCTTTGGCCAGGCCAACCAGAAGTTCCCGGAAATTGCCCAGCCCCTGCTCGCGGAACAGGTCTATCTGGTTGAGCATGGTCTTTTCGTGGAGGACCTTGGCCAGTCCGGTGGCGAACACCCCGTGCCAGAACAGGGCAATCTTCTCCTGCAGTGGCCGGCCTCCGGCATAGGCGTTCATGCGATAGACCGACTCGGTCAGCGCTCCTTCGATGTTCCGGCTCTCTTTCCAATCGATGTAGTACCGCTCCAGCACGTCTTCTTCGATAGCCGGCTGTAGCTCGGGATGGAGTAGTTGGTCAACGACGGTTTCGTAGTCGAGCTGAGAGTAGCGGTCCAGCTCTTGGAAGGTTGCGCCAAAACCGGCGCGGCGTAGAAGGTGCGCCAGTAGGGGTTTATCGGTCTCTGGCATAGTCCTAAATCTCCGAGAGGTTAAACGAAGTTCAGCTGCTCGAATTTTCCGCCAACGATAGACGCAGCATCCAGACCCAACCACTTCTCGGCAACAGTGCCGTAGACGCCCCTGAAGTCGATGTTGTACTTCAGGTCGCCTTCTTCAAGGTCTTCCGGGCGCATGGACGGAAACTCGCTGTAGATGCCGCCCGTCACCGGGTCACCGATGGCCAGCGCCAGTCCGCCGGCTCCGTGGTCGGTGCCTGAGCCGTTGTCCTTCACCCGCCGTCCGAACTCGGTGAACAGATAGATCAGTACCTTGTCGGCGGCGTCGTGCTCCTTGAGGTCTTCGTAGAAGTCGTTGATGGCGTGGGAGAGGTGGTCCAATAAGATACCGTGCACCGGCCCCTGGTTGGCGTGGGTGTCGTAGCCCGGCTGCTCGGTGTAGAAGATTCGGGTGCCCAGATTAGCGGTTAAGACCTTGGCGATGCCCTGCAGGTTCCGGCCGATGATGCTGTCGCTGTATTCGATGCTGGACTGGTACTGGGCCGGGACTGTTTTCAAGATGTCCGCGCCCTTTAGGGCGTCCAGGCCGGTGGAGCCCAGGTAATCCATCACCGGACCGGTGCCCATGATCGGCGAATACATCCTAGAGAATAGGTCTAATGCTTGTATCCGCTCCTGTTCGCCGGTTATCCCTGTCAGGACTCCGTAGGTCTCCAGGACGGCTACCGAGGCGACAGGAACGCCGGTCAGGGCCATGGCCCGGGGCAGACCGCGACCGAAATTGACTCCGGTTAGCACGTTCTCGGCGTTGGGGTCCAGGTCACGGATGGCACGTCCCAGCCAGCCCTCGGTGCCGACCTTTTCCGGCTCGCAGGTGTGCCAGATGTCCATGGAGCGAAAGTGAGACCGGTTGGGGCCGGGGTAACCAATGCCGTTGATCACGGCCACTTTGCCCTGGTCGTAAAGGTCTTTAACGGCTGTGAGGGCTGGGTTGAACGCCAGCTCATCGCTGATGGGCAGGACTTCTTCTTGGGTGACGCTCACGTTTTTCCGGCTATCGTAATAAAGCGGGTCTTGGTAGGGGATGACCGTGTTGATGTAGTCGTTCCCGCCGGTCAATTGGACAACTACCAAGATCGGGTCTTTGTTAGTGCTCGTCAACTTACTGTCTCCTGCCGGGCGATGGGCTGATTTTACCAGGCTACAGGTGTAAACCAAAGGACTGGCCGGCTTAAGTACGCCCAGTGTTAACCCTCCAACTGCACAGCAAATTCTTCTGGCGTGGTC
>VFHG01000034.1 GCA_009392075.1 SAR202 cluster bacterium | reverse complement strand
CCTAAGTCCAAAATCGATAGGTCTGCAGGTCGCTTTCTAAGGGCCGCTCAGGTGATGCTGCATTCGTTAATACCACAATCTTATAACGCAAAACGACTTCCCATGGCAAGCGTATAAAATGATACCGATTCGACACAATCTACCAATTGCATTATTAAATCAATTGGCTATTCACACTAATAACAGACTGGTTGCGTAATTGGCCCTGCTAGATAAAACCAAGTTCGGATATTCGGCCTCTAAGATGCCCTTCGGTATCCACTACAGTTGGGTGATCGTTGCGGTGCTGGCGTTCGTGCAGGTATTCGGCAGTTCCGTTCATGATTGCCGACGTAATGGAGCCCTCGCTGACAGACCCTGAAGGCGGTTTCCGTTGGGGTATCGGCGAGCTCAGCATGAGCACTATGAGGACCATAATAGGTAGGCTGTCCTGGGTGCGGGTGGGAGTCATTCGAGGATAGTAGCATAGGGTCACCATATCCCCGACGAACCTGAAGACCGACTCCATTTAGCACGGTGTCTCATGCATTCGGGGACGTCTGCAAGAGGGCGGCTATATGCGGAGTAAGATTCCATGGCCTGCGACATACCCATGCTTCACTTATGTTGAAATAGGACGTCGACCCAAAGACCATCAGCGCCAGACTTGGACATTCCAGCGTACTTTCCGAGCACACCCCACCGTCGCTAGTACCCCACTTGGGTGGCTTCCAGATGTAGGGTGTCGCTGAAACAAGAAAAGCCCCCTCGTTTGAGGGGGCTCATGTTATCAATCTGTTATCAAAAAGTGGTGCCGAAGGTCAGATTCGAACTGACACGGGGTCACCCCCACCGGTTTTGAAGCGCGGTGCCATGCGTAGTGTGAAATGGTGCTACGTGTTGTGACGTGCGTATTTTAAGGCTAAAACCGGCCCCCAACTAGTGCCACCTGTTGCCAGGTGGTGAAACGTCCGTGCACATTTCGACCGGCTCACTGACAAGCATTTCTTGCGCCACCACAAGATAATTCCAGGGCACGGGTTTCCACGACGGATTCAGTCGCAAGGAATTAGGTCTGACCAATCTGGAGGATAATCGTCTCTACCGGGCGGTGGATTAGGAGGTAGACACTCTGGCTTTCCACCTGGAGGTAGCGGAGGGTTGTTCCCGCCCCCTACACCATTTCGCATACCGGTACCTGGAGCTCGAAGACCTGGGGCAGGTCCTTGCTCGCCTTGATTTATATTACTAGTCTCAAGAATTCCTCTATAACAAAGGATGAAATACGGAAACCCGATTTCCCCTGACCCGCTGGTTTTTGAAGCATGGTAATGGTAGATGGGTTCATCTAATCCGGTGACTTCAGAAATTATACCGTTACACTCATCTAAGTGACCTAGTCCTTGCACATATTCCCAATCATCTATCCCACCATATCCATTTTTCCCATCTTTTAGACGATAGCTGGAAGTCATTTCTTTCAAAGTATTATTTGAATCATTACCATAAGGGCCGTATATCGGATATCCATCAAATGAAAATCCTATGATTGGAGATGCTTCGTCTTTTATAAGGGAATCCACATCCCAATCCTTCCATTCCTTCTTTTCTTCCTCTGGGTGCCAATGCACACAGTTACCATCGAAATGATAATGAAATTGAGTGCCAGCAGAGTGAGCCCCACAAAGACCAAGGACTATAGGCTGTCTATCCTCCACAAAGTATTCAAAGTGCAGTGCTACGGCATCTCCTCCAGGTCCTTCTTCCGGTCCAAAAAACGGGACTCCATTAACCGATATAGCGATTGGGCCTCTTTCAGGCGCATAGGTTGCAGACGCAGCTAGTTCCGGTTTCAATGGAATCCTCCATTCGTAATCAACCTCTCTGGCACAACAGCCAAGACCAGATTCATAATCGTGGTTCGGAATTCCGTTGCTTTTGACAATAGCAAATTCATCCGTGTACTCAATTGTCACCGAACAACGGTAGCCTTCTGGTTGTTCTGTGCTCAAGTCGTCTACAAGCGGAGCGCTTGCATCGGTGCAAAGCCACACTCCATCCATATATTTAGGTATACCAATATGAGGGAGGGCCTGGAAAGCTTTTCGATCCGCAGTTGCATCGATATTAGGAGCGGACCCTGCTGGAGCAGGGTCGGCGGTAGAACAAGCAAGCGCGGCATTGGCAATCAGTACCGCTAGAACTATTGGGGATTGCAACCTTATTACCAATCGTCGAAACATGATAGGCCCGAAATTATATCCCAAAGTTCCAGGCTGAGTTCCACGTTGCCGAAGAATAACCCGACTGCCACACTTAGATTAATCCTCTACGGGAATCTGTACTTGGAGTTGTACCAATGTCAGCTACAGAAACTGCCATGTCTGCCCTAGAGCGCAACTGGGGTATGGTGGATAGAGCTTTAGAAGATGTGGACGCTGTGATTCTGAGAAGCCAACCCAATGGCCAGTCAAACTCCATTGGTTGGCTCCTCTGGCATATGAGCAGGGTTGTTGACCGCTTCGTCCATACGTGGTGCCAAGATGCTCCTCAATTGTGGGTTAAAGACAATTGGCATGAAAAATTCGGTTTAGATGCCAACCCTGACGATACCGGCCAGGGCTGGAGTGAGGACCAGGTAGCTGGCTGGCAACTCCCAGCCAAAAACTTACTAGTGGATTACTACGACGTCGTTAAAGCAGCAGCTCGGGAACATATCCAACCCCTATCTGCGTCTGACCTTGAGCGCCAGATGAGTTGGGGCGCTACTATAGGATTACTTTTGGGCGTTTTGGTCTGGGACAATTGCGTCCATGGTGGTCAGATCGCATACCTTCGAGGCTACTACAAAGGTATGGGCTGGTTCGTATAGCTTGGGTGAAGGCTCAGTCGAACCGTGAAACCCCTGCAATCCCACTCCCACGATACCGCTAACGCTTCGGCCACTATATCAGCCACTTTTGGGGTATCCTTGGCCAGGAATGCAAAGTGGTACAGGAGGTCTAATGTATATCGTTAATGTTCCAATCCAAATCAAGGAAGGGTTCAAGGAACAGTTTGTAGCTGGAATAAAAGAGAATGCTAGTCATGCCCAGAACGACGAACCAGGATGCCTACGATTTAACGTTATCCAGGACGCAAACGATATCAACAGGATATGGGTTTATGAGGTTTATAAGGACGAGGAGGCATTCAAGGCTCATCAACAATCGCCCCATTATCTGAAATTCAGGGGTATGGCCGATGAATGGCGAACTGATACCTCAGCCCATGGCGCTGGAAGAGGTTGCACTAATATCTGGCCACCCGACAATGAGTGGTCGTAACCGATTGCTGGACGAAAAGAGCCTCAGCATCAAACCCGGAAGTCCCTATAATCCCACTCCAGAGTTCCATGCTGAGTTCTGGGTTGGTGAAGAAGAAGCCAGCCGCTCAAGGGTAGGAGCTCCCAAAGGACTCGGCAACCACGCCCTCTGACCTCGCTCCGCAATCTTCACGCTCCGGCTGCACATACCCATACCCTTAAAGTACCCCACCCGGGTATGGCTTCCTGATGGGGGATGTCGCAGAAACAAGAAAAACCCTCTTGCTGTAGTTACGTAGCGTATCGAGGGGTCCAAATCAATCTTCCGAGCAAAGCCGCAGAAAAGCCTTCTACTCATGCAGTGACAATGCACTGGGAGGAAAGGTTTCAAGAATGAAGTTGTTTTATCTCGAAAGGGCTCCCAGCTGATTTGCTAACATTTTGCTAACACAGCCGGCACCACGTTTTGATAACAAATTGATAACACGAGCCCCCTCCTTAGGATGAACCATCGATGAAACAACCCATTGTAGGTCTATTCATAGCCATTGTTGTACTCGGATTGGTGGCGTGTGACACCAACTCCGAGGGTCGCATAGGCGAAGACGGGATCGGACACAAAGACCCTGGGGTGATGAAAGCAGCAGCAAAACAGCTTGGCGTTAGTGTTGAAGTATTGCGCGACGCCCTTGGGCCACCACCACCAGATATTAAAGCCGCAGCCCAAAAGCTAGGCGTTAGCGAGTCACAGTTAAACCAGGCCCTAGGGAGACCTCCTGAAGGTCCCGATAGAGAAAGACCAGCCCCGGGTGGGCCTCCTCCTAAAGGCCCCGATAGAGAAAGACCAGCCCCGGGTGGGCCTCCTCCTAAAGGCCCCGATAAGGGAGGTAGGATTGAAGATAGGTATGCCTGTGTAATCGGCCCTAATGGTTATTGTATTTTTACCGGAAGACCTCACGAAACCGGGTTAAAACAGGGCTCCGATGAAGTCTTAGATCTCGACGGGAATTTTCTTTATTCCGTGAACGAAGCGGTGGCCGCGAGTTCTTCAGGCGAAATACTAAAGGCCACAGGGAGACCTGCCTTTGACGGAGACGATCTTATAAAGTCCTCTCAGGTCGGAATGACGGGTGACGAGAAGGCCTTTCACAAGGTGATGGCCATAATGTTTCCGATTCGAAACGCCCTCATGTACGACATCGCAACCGTAACTCAATCTGAATGGGACGAACTAGTAAAGGATCTTGCGAAAAGGGCAATTAAAGAGACAACGTACACTGATGGAGTCACGCCTAGAGACAACTATTATGGAAGACAAGGCGTTTTTGGCCTGGCCAAGAATCCAAAGGGTAAAGACATCCACCACGAAGTGATGAGGTTCCTCGAAGAAGCAGGTCTTTATCTCCTCTGTCATGTGACGAGTGACGAATTCAATCAGATACTCAAAGACACGCATCCCGAAGGACATGATCCTTGTGAAGACGCGAGAATCATAACGAAAATACCGTTTTGAGTCCCATGACAGCAACTACCCTCTCTGATGCAAAGATGTCGACACTTTCACGTTCTCTCAGGGTCGACGCATCCGATTTTATTGAGGGGGCTCGTGTAGTTTCTGCTGCTGTTTCCTTTAACCATTCCTGGAAGTGTGGAACCTAGTATCCCATTAGTTCTGTTGGGCATATGTTGATACCTAATTGAGGTTGTATCCATATTCCTTGTTTTGGGTAAGCAAAACGGTTTTCCAGAGAAGCATCGAAGCCCCCTCAAACGAGGGGGCTTCTGTGTTATCAATCTGTTATCAAAACGTGGTGCCGAAGGTCAGAGTCGAACTGACACGGGGTCGCCCCCACCGGTTTTTGAGTCTGGTGCGAGTAGTTCTAACTAGTGTTATCAGGCGTGATTTAGTCGAAGCGCCAGAATATTTTCCTGCAAGCGTTCGTGCCTAAATGTCTTGCTGTGTCAGATAGTGTTATCAAGTTCGTTATCAATTCGGTTATCAAATTCTGGCAGCGATGACAGTGGATCGTAGTAGATTTGCGACCATCATTGATGGGGTATACGAAAGCCTCATCTTAAGGATCCAGGAGCTCCTGATTAAGAGTCAGCCGCTTTTTTCATAGGCGTGTATAGCAGCATAATTTTGAGTCTAAACGCTGAAACCGTGCCTACAACACAAAAATAAATCGGGTACAAAATACCCGTATCTCCCTGCGACCTAGCACCTACCAAATCCAGAAGCATTGAGTTTGTCTTTGGCATCCTGTGACAGGCCGAGGCTCCACTGCAAACACGGCTTAACCCAGCAGCTTAAAAAGGGTAAACCGTTATTCTTTTCATATACTCGGTTCGGATGTAGTATCCTCTGAAACGGGCATCGGTGACTCAACTACGCTGAAACGCCAATCATTGAGTCCCGAGAATATTTGTCCGCGCATGAATTGAAATGGAGCATTAATGGAGCCACCGAGCACACATATTCTATCAACGGCTAGCCCGCTAGACGCAATCGAGATCTGTTATGAGAGGGGCTGGACAGATGGGTTGCCGGTGGTACCTCCAACCCCAGAC
>VFHG01000033.1 GCA_009392075.1 SAR202 cluster bacterium | reverse complement strand
ATAATGGCGTCTTTAACGGGCTGCGGAGAAATGCGACAGAGGCAAAATCCTACCAGCGTTACGCCAGCCTGATAATCAACGTTTGAGGCTAAGTTTGAGGGAATTCCTCCGACAACAATACTTGGTAGCCGCATTGTTCGTGGCGATACTCACGTTATTGCCGTCTGTAGCGTCGGCGCAGCGGGTCATTCCTCACGCATTCTTGGGGCTGGCTACAGTCAATGGCAATCCCGCGTCAGACGGCACAGTCGTAGCCGCATTGGTCGACGGTCGGCAAGTAGTGGCGGAATCAGTATCCGGTGGCAGCTATCCAGTGCTATTGGTGGAGCCTGAGGCAGATAACTTCGTCGGCAAGACGGTCACTTTCACCATTGGCGGAATCCCGGCCAACGAGACAGCCCTGTGGGCCCAAGGCGAGGTAACTCAACTCGATCTTACCGCAAGCCCAACTCAAGCGACGCCTGTGCCTCAGGCAACGACTGCAGCTACCGCAACTCCGGTCTTGGTAGTCGGCGAAAAAGGTGACGCCGGTCCTTCCGGTCCTTCCGGTCCTTCCGGCCCGCAAGGGCCCCAGGGCGTGCAAGGACCTTCCGGCCCACCCGGAGTCGGAGGGCCTCCAGGTTCTGCTGGCGCTGCTGGCCCGGCCGGTGTTGCCGGCTCAACTGGCTCACAAGGCCTGACCGGCCCCGAAGGAGACCTCGGCAGCAAGGGAAGCTCATTATTCGGGGTTTTAGCCTTTGTGTTCGCGTTATTCGCTTTTTTGGGGACATTTGGAGGTTGGTTGTGGCGGCGGTTGGTAGAATAGCCGCCGGCCGCAGGGGTAGATTATGAACCTGAAAACGCTGGTTCAGTATGGACAGGCTGCCTGACGATAGCTATACTTACGAGACTCCGGAGACTGTTTTTACGCTGCGGTTTGAAGCTTAAATGTGAACAGTGGAGTGAGCCTGGTTCCCCGATTTTCACGTTAGATTGGGGGAAGTGTCGAAACTGGTAGACGAGCATGATTTAGGATCATGTGCTGAAAGGCGTCCGGGTTCGAGTCCCGGCTTCCCCACCAAAAGAACGGGTTGGCAAAAAAGGCCTTTATGGACCGGTTCTGAACCCGGGACGTCAGAGAAAATCACTGACATGACGCCCGTAAACGACCCTGTAAGGTATCTAAAGTAACGTACTTAAATCAGTACGCGAGACTTGAGGAGACCGATTGGCTACACTTCTAGAAGTTAAAAACCTAAAGACTCACTTTTTCACGATGGAAGGCGTCGTAAAAGCCGTCGATGGCGTGTCTTACGAGTTAAATGAGGGCGAAACTCTGGGCTTGGTTGGAGAAAGCGGTTGTGGGAAAAGTGTGAGTGCCCTCTCCGTGATGCGCTTGATCCCTGACCCACCCGGAAAGATCATTGATGGCGAAATCTTGCTGGACGGCGAGGACATCCTCAAGATAGACATGGAAGGCATGCGGCAGGTCCGCGGCGCCAAGATTGCCATGGTATTCCAAGAACCTATGACCTCATTGAACCCGGTGCTGACCGTGGAACGGCAAATCACTGAAACCCTTCAACTGCACATGGGTATGTCGAAATTGGAATCACAGCGGGAGAGCGTGAACCTCCTAACCCGCGTTGGGATTCCTGACCCGGAAATCCGTATCAAGCAGTACCCCCACCAGTTTAGCGGCGGTATGCGTCAGCGCGTTATGATTGCCATGGCCCTGAGTTGTAACCCTAGGCTGATTATAGCTGACGAACCGACCACCGCTCTAGACGTCACAATTCAAGCCCAGATATTGGATCTGATGAAGTCCTTGACCACCGAGCTTGGCGTGGCTTTGATAGTGATCACCCACAACCTTGGAGTGGTGGCGCGCTACGCAGACCGCGTGAACATCATGTATGCCGGCAAGGTGATTGAACGCGGAGAAGCGCGTGAGATTTACGCAAACCCCCGGCACCCTTATACCGTGGGTCTGCTACGGTCAGTCCCGAGGTTGGACCTGCCACGGCGGGCGAAACTTGATCCCATAGAAGGCCAACCGCCAGATCTTATCAACCTACCCCCCGGTTGCGCTTTCAGAGAGCGGTGCCGCTGGGCCATTGATAAGTGCGCCACCGACACGCCTGAACTCGTTGAGACAAGCGACGGCCATCTTTCTGCATGCTTCCGCGCTGATGAACTAGGCGCGATTGAGATCGACTTTCTAAACGCTCCGGTGGCAGAATAACTCTGGCCGGAGTAAACCCTCCATAGGAAAATAGGACTTGATATGACTACGATGCCCGAAGCCGCGGCCTCCAGCGCCGCAACGCAGAGCGAAGATATCATCCTTGAGGTGAAAAACCTCAAGATGCACTTCCCTGTAGGCTCTGGATTCCTGTCCCGAAAACCGGTGGGATATGTTAAGGCCGTTGATGACGTCAGCTTCACGGTCAAACGGGGCGAAACGCTGGGCCTGGTTGGTGAGAGCGGTTGCGGCAAGACCACCACCGGCCGGTGCATCCTTCAGTTGTACAAGCCCACGGCCGGTCAGGTCATCTTCGATGGCCAAGACCTAACGTCAATGAACACCAAAACAATGCGCGGTATGCGGCGTGAGATGCAGGTGATCTTCCAGGATCCCTACAGCTCACTGAATCCCCGCATGACAGCCGGAAACATCATTGGTGAACCGCTGATCGTCCACGGTCTGGTTGCAAACAAAACGGAATACCGTAACAAAGTCGCTGACCTTCTGACAAATGTGGGCCTCAACCCATACATGGCTGACCGCTTCCCCCATGAGTTCAGCGGCGGACAACGCCAACGTATCGGCGTTGCCCGGGCACTCTCAGTGAGCCCCAAGTTCATCGTCGCAGACGAACCAGTCTCTGCTCTCGATGTCTCGATTCAGGCACAGATCATCAACCTGTTGGAAGACCTTCAAGAGCAATTCAATCTCACCTATCTGTTCATCGCCCATGACCTGTCTGTGGTCCGCCACATCAGCGACCGTGTCGGGGTCATGTATCTAGGTCACCTGGTGGAGATGGCCGAGAGGAATGAGATTTACCGCAACCCGATCCATCCCTACACCAAGGCCCTGCTTTCTGCAGTGCCGATTCCTGATCCTGTGCTGGACGCCCAGAGGGAGCGGGTCTTACTAACTGGAGAAGTGCCCAGCCCATTGAATCCACCCAGCGGTTGCGTTTTCCACCCACGCTGTCCTGTAGCCAATGACACTTGTTCGCAAATATTGCCGGAGTTACGCGAAGTGGAGACAGATCACTACTCTGCATGCATCTTGTCCACCGGGTATGGAACCCCGTAGCTTCCGATCCGATTTTCTACGCAGGTTGAATGAGAGAGGCCGCTCTGATGCGGCCTCTTTTTTTGCGCCGCCGCTGGGCTTTGATGACCTTAGGTACGAAGAAACTTCGTTGTAGGCGAAAATCGACCGTGATACCATTGATTTAATATGAAACCGAGCCTAATAAGAAATTTTTGCATAATTGCCCACATCGATCACGGGAAGTCGACCTTAGCCGACCGATTTCTGGAAATCACGGGCACCGTACGTCCGGGCGAGATGAAAGCCCAGTTCCTGGACCAGATGGACCTAGAAAGGGAAAAAGGCATAACCATCAAGGGAAAGGCGGTGACGATGTCGCATACCGCTCCTGATGGCCAGATATACCAATTCAACCTCATCGACACGCCGGGCCACGTTGACTTCAGCTATGAAGTGTCTCGTGCATTGGCCGCCTGCGAAGGTGCGCTGTTGGTGGTTGACGCCAGTCAGGGCATCGAAGCTCAGACCATCGCCAACACACTGTTGGCCATGGAATATGACCTTGAATTGATTCCGGTCCTGAACAAGGTAGATCTCCCCCAAGCCGAACCGGAACGGGTCGCCGGCGAGATCGAACAAGCCTTCGGATTTAAACCCGACGAGATTCTCTATGTCTCGGCCAAAGACGGCACCGGAGCTAAAGAAATATTGGACGCCGTGATCGATCGGGTACCGGCGCCCAAAGGCGATGTAAACGCTTCTCCCCGGAGCTTGGTTTTCGACTCGGAATATAACTCGTATAAAGGCATCATCGCCCATGTTAGGGTCAAAGACGGGACCATCTCAAAGAGAGACCGGATAAAAGTCATGTCTTCCGGCCGTGTGGCGGAGATTGTTGAGGTGGGTGTCTTTGCGCCGGGCCCCACGCCTACGGATTTCTTGGGAACAGGCCAGGTTGGCTACATAGCCACCGGGTTCAAAGAGGTCCGGGACTGTAGTGTCGGTGACACCCTGACGGTGGACCAATCTCCTGCAACGGAAGCGTTATCTGGATACTTGCCGCTTAAATCAATGGTCTTCGCTGGCCTTTACCCATCCGACGGCGAGGAATACAACAATCTCCGCAACGCTCTGGAAAAGCTGCAACTTAACGATGCATCATTGGAGATGGAGCCCGAGAGCAGCACCGCACTTGGCTTCGGGTTTCGCTGCGGTTTCCTGGGTCTGATGCACTTGGAGATCGTGCAGGAACGTTTGGAACGGGAGTACGACCTAGACCTGATCGTCACGGCCCCCAGCGTTGCTTATCAAGTCGTGCTGACCAACGGCGACACAATCATAGTGGATAGCCCCGCGAAGTTGCCTGACCCCAACGAGTTTTCAGAGATACGAGAGCCGATGCTGGACTTGACCATCGTGGCGCCCAACCGACATGTTGGCGCGCTGATGGAGTTGATGCACTCCCGCCGGTCAGAATTTAAGCGCATGGAATACATGCAAGGTGGCGGCACCCGGCGCGATGGCAAAAACGAACCTGGGAGCGAGTCTCGAGTGGTGATGGAATACACCATTCCCCTAGTTGAATTGCTGGCCGATTTCTACAACCAGCTCAAGTCGAAAACGCAAGGGTACGCCTCCTTGGACTACAGCTTTTCCGGATACCAGGCCGCCCCGTTGGTGAAGGTTGAAATATTGGTGAACCACCACTCGGTGGAAGCCTTGTCGATGATTCTGCACCGGGATGCCGCAGTGGTCCAGGGGCGGAAGATCGTAGATAAGCTGCGGTCCACGATTCCACGCCAGATGTTTGAAGTTCCCATCCAGGCGTCGATCGGCAGCCGCATCATCGCCAGAGAGACGGTGCGGGCCATGCGTAAAGACGTGCTGGCCAAATGCTATGGTGGCGATATTACGCGTAAACGCAAGCTGCTTGAGAAGCAAAAAGAGGGTAAGAAGCGCCGAAAGATGGTGGGCTCGGTTGAGATCCCTCAGGAAGCGTTCTTGTCTATCCTAGAAGTGGGAACAGGCTAGTTCGTTCCCTTTTGTTGGCCTACCTAGATCGCCAGAGCGTCACGTATCGCCTGTATCTGCGTTAGATGGTCTCGGATGTGACCGTTGAGTGTCCGCTTCAGGATAGCGTTGAGGGTCCGTTCTTCGTCCACGCCCCGGGTCCGTTGGTGCATCATCACCTTCTTCCCTTCGAGGTCCTCATCGGCCATGCCTGAGATAGACGCGTCCAGGCTTTGGAAGAATCCCTCGATGTCGGCGTTTATCTGAGGGAGATCGTAGACGGACCGCTCGGGTGTAATGTTCGTGAGATCGCTCCAGATCTCGTACTCATCAACCTCTCCCGCAAGTATTCCCTTAACCAGATTCTGCGCTCCGCCAGGCGGCGTCTCTAAGATGTGATAGACCAATTCGCGCGCCGACCATTCAGATTCGTCTAGTTTCCAGTCTAGGCAGTAATCCATGCCTTCCAGCATCGTTATCAATTCGCTCTTGATGCTTCGGACCGTTTCCAGGTGTTCCTGTTTGCCAGTAGCCAATGGGCGCCCTCC
>VFHG01000032.1 GCA_009392075.1 SAR202 cluster bacterium | reverse complement strand
CATGCTTAAGATAAGCCGACAGGCCGACCTCATCGCCTTCTTTGGGCACCTTTACGATGTGTGTCAGATAGATGCGGCAGCCGCCTAGCTCGATGGTCTCCACCTCCGGGAACTCCGACTCCGGGCCTTCACGGTCGTTGTTGCCCCGCACCGCCGTAACCGGCGCGATCTTAGACAACTGTTCTATTATCTGGCCCGTGCCGATGTCGCCCGCATGCAGGATGTGCCCTGCCCCATCAAGCAGCGGGGGAACGCGCGGGTCATAGAAGCCGTGGGTGTCGGATACAACTCCGATTAACATGACGCCCTCGAATCTGGTTTGAGTCTCCCAAAATGTGGACTGAAAACTGAAGCGATAACACTATAAAACAAACGCCGATCGTATCGGTAGGGTATATTAACGCCATGCCAGAAGCGCCTGATTTGGAAGTCATCAAAGATTATCTGAACGCCAATCTCAAGGGCGCGCGCGTCGAGTCCTGCAAGGTCCTGCGGCCCACGGTGGTGCGGTCATTGGCCCCTGAAGTCACAAAAGACCTTCCTGGCCGGACCCTATTGGACGCCCAGCGGAGGAGCAAGTTCCTGACCCTTCGGTTCTCTGGCGGACGCAGCCTAGTGATCAACCCCATGCTCACCGGTGCTCTGCAGCATTGCCAGGGGAGCGTCAGGGTCCAGAAGAAGACCTGCGTCACGATGGGCGTCGGCGGCGATATGGACCTGCGCTACTTGGACGACCGGCAGATGGGTAAGGTCTACTGGATCGACAACGGAGAAGACGGTGGCGACGCCCAGGACGACTTGGTCCCCCAATACACCGGGCTCGGCCCGGACGTTCTATCCGGAATCAGCTTTGAGGAATTCCAAGCCCGGCTGACGAAATTCAACGGCGAGATCAAGGGTGTCCTAACCCGCGGGTCGTTCATATCCGGCATCGGCAACGCCTACTCGGACGAGATCCTATTCGCCGCCGGAATATCGCCCTTCAAGAAGTGCCGGGCGCTGAAACCTGACGAACTTCAAACCCTTCACACGCAGTGCCGCCGGGTGCTGGAAGAAGCCACCGAAACCCTCAGAGAGCGCATGGGCGGCGACATCCACAAGAAAGTGCGCGACTTCTTAGCCGTTCACAACAAGGGCGGCCAGCCCTGCCCCAAGTGTGGCGGAAACATCACCCAGTTAACCGCCAACCAACGCATCACCAGCTACTGCCGCCACTGCCAGCCAGGCCTGCTGATCCGTAACTAGCCGGTCAAGCTCCCATGCTCCACCAACGTAACGCCGCCCGCTTTTACGGTGGCGTCGGTCAAGAACAACCAATGGTGGTAGCTGGAGATGACGTCTCCCCCAGATTCCTGGTTATCCCCCAAACTGATTCGGACCACGCCGTCCCCGTAGCCGAAATAAGGGACGGTCTTAGGGTAGTCCGGCAGTAGCGTCAGGGCCGGGCTCACCCCCAGGTTAAACTCCCCGATGCGGTCGTTGTCTCCACTCTGAATCCCCCAAACCGCCTGGACGTAATCGTTATGGTGCTGGGACTCTACGCTGGTTATTCGCCCGTCGCTGAACGTGTAGTTCAGGGTGCCCACCTGACGCCCAAAGAAGTTCTCATCGGAGCAGACCAACCGTCCCTGGGTGTTCGTGATGTCGACCGTGCGTATCGCGCCGGCCGGCAACTCCACCTCCCTGTCACGCGCGCTGCCATCCCTGGCGTAGGAGGAGATAAATTCTTTAGACGCCTGGCCGTTGCCCCGGTGGAAGTGGGCGTCTTTAAGCTCAAAGGTCAGATCGGACCCCGCCGGGTTGGTTATCTGCACCGACGTGGTGCGCAGAGTCGCGATCAGCTCCTGCTGCCGTGAGTCTAACGACTCGTAGTCGATGAACAATGCCTGTTCGTACATCTTCGAAAGAAGGCTGAATTCCACGGGATCATTGGGGTCAATCACCCAATGGAAGTGTATGGAGCGGCCCGGCCAGGTCTCGAGAATCTTCTCCGTCTGCCCCGGATTGATCTGCCAAAAACCTGGCAGCCAGATGTAGATGTCCGCCAGGTCAAACACGGAAGCCATGGCCCGGTCTTCCATATCAATCAGGGCCGGATCTTCCCGCCGCCGGCGACTGCGCCGCACCGCTTCCAGGCCGCCCGAATTAACCATCGACACAGCGAGCTCGACCGCCCCGGCCTCGACCAACTCAATCCGCACCTGCTCAGTGAGGGCGGGGAAATAAGTCGGATCGGCGTGAATGATCACCTTCTCACCGGGCTGTGTCTTGAGGGATTCGTGAACGATCAAGCGAGCGACTCTGCCCCAGTCGCAATCGAATTCAACCGGATTTCCGGAATTTAAGATGGACGGAATCACTGGCTTCATCATCTTAACGCTCTCTCATCTTGAAACTCGCCTGGCGTGGCTGGCAGAATTTTAGCATGCTGTTGCGTTTGGGAAGCCCTACCAGAGGCCTCCAAAAAGCTACCATCGCAACTGCCTACCAGCCATGCTCACTGGGAACTAACTGCGGGTCGCCGGAACTACCTCTTTCTTATAATCGGTATTTTCTAATAAAGTGCCCAACGGAAATGCCGCCCTAGTCTCGAATCATGTGATATGGAGTATTGACATTGACCCTCATAGATTTTTAGAATGTGAGCATATCCTGAACAACTTTAGTTAACCTGTAGTTAGCCGAAGGTTTGCCACCACAGTTTCCCGAAGAGCGAAGGATATTCGCAGCCCTTCAGCCAGCGGGAAATCCAGATATAGAAAACAACGTATTTAGAATAGTTTTTTGGTAATTCTATTCACCGTGGAGG
The DNA here is from genome assembly GCA_009392075.1 of SAR202 cluster bacterium. The sequence goes on along the minus strand of VFHG01000032.1, from coordinate 2,973 downwards.
AGGAATTGATGCCTGACCAAGAGATTGCCTTGATGGCCCACCTTCTGCGCCGCGCCGGTTATGGGGCGAGCCGCGATGAGATTGAGGCCAGAGCAGCCCAGGGCTACGACAACGTCGTTGCGGAGCTACTAAACCCCGGAGACGATCCTGGGATCGACGAAGACCTGATGTACCGGGCCTATCCTTCCTATTTCGACAAGGCCGCCATCGAGACCGGGCAGACCGAATGGGTCTACCGGATGATTAACAACAAGTACCAGCTCAAAGAGAAGATGTCCCTCTTCTGGCACACGATCCTCTGCGCTGGCGACAACAAGGTGGACAACGCCCGGACTACGGCAATCCAGATCGACAAGTTCCGGGACTACGGCATGGGCAACTTCAAAGACCTGCTCATGATGCTCTCCACCGACCCGGCCATGCTCTATTACCTGGACAACATCGAGAGCCACAAGACGGCCGTCAACGAGAATTACGGCCGGGAGCTTTTGGAGCTGTTCTCCATCGGCGTGGGCATGGACAACGATTTCAATTACACCGAGGACGACGTAAAGGCCTGCGCCCGTGCCTTCACCGGCTGGAACCTGGCCCCAACGATTCCCGTCTTCCCTTACGGCCGGACACCATTCGAATTCCGCTTTGACCCGGCCGACCATGATTTTGGCGAGAAGACTTTCCTCGGAGAAACCGGTAACTGGGACGGCGGCGACATTGTAGACATCATCTGCAGGCAGCCGGCCACCGCACGGTTCGTAGCCCGCAAACTCTACGACTTCTTTGTAGCCGACGAGCCTCCGGTACCTTCTTGGCGCTTGACCGAACCTCGAGACATGGACGCCATCAAACAACTGGAGAAGGCCTATTTCGACTCCGGTTACGAGATTACAGCCATGTTGACGGTCTTGTTCAACTCTAACTTCTTCAAAGACGAGGCGGTCCGGTTCGCCAAGGTCAAGAGCCCTGCTGACGTGGTCATCGGCACCATGCGCATGGTGGGCGACCACTTGGAGCCCAAGCCCGGCCTGTTCTTCGTGGCCATGGAGCCCAAATACATGGGCCTGGACCTGATGAACCCCCCGACGGTTGAAGGTTGGCACATGGGCCGCGAGTGGATCAACAGCGGCAGCCTCATCGACCGAATCAACTTCGCATCATCCATGCTGGGCAACACTGAGTTGCCCGGCGTCAAAAACATAATCAGCCGGCTGATGGCGCTGGGCGATATCCCAAGCTCTCAGCAGTTCTTGGACGGTTGCCTGGACCTCATCGGCCCCATGGACCTGGCTGAAGAGACCCGGAGCCAATTAACGGACCATCTGGATTCAGGCGGAGACTTGAACCATGGCTCCGACGTTGAGAAAGGTGAGTTTTCCCGCCGGGCGGGAGAAACCCTGCAGATGATTGCAACAACCACTGAGTTCCAGTTCGGCTAGGAACTCATCAAAAAACTGGCCAACTAGATGGATACTGAAAAAATCCTGAGTAATCCGACTCATAGGCGGAGGAACTAGAATGGTATCAACGGTAAAAGACCCCGTCCTGGCAGTGATATCGCTGTCCGGTGGAAACGATGGCATGAACACGGTTATCCCTTTCACCAATCCCCACTACCGGGATTACCGCACGTCTCTGGGCATACCAGAGGACCAGATCATACCCATCACCGACCAACTGGGACTTCACCCAGCCATGGCCCCCTTGAAGAAGTACTGGGATGAGGGCCATCTGGCAATCATCCAGGGCATCGGCTACCCCAACGGCAGCCTGTCCCACTTCCGGTCCATGGACATTTGGGCTACCTGCGAACCAGAAGAGATCGGTGTTACCGGCTGGCTGGGCAGCGTCATCCAGGACGTTGACCCTAAGGGCGAGAACGTCCTCACCGGTGTCAACTTTGGCCGCGGCCTGCCACGTTCCCTGGCCAAAGAGGGCGTGCCCGTAGCCTCGGTGGGTGACTTGAGCAGCTACGGCCTATTGACCGAGATCGGCGCTGAAGCCCAGCGCACTGAGGCTTTGGACCTCTTCGGCCGCATGTACGCTCCGGCCATCGGCCAGGGCGCGGTGGACGACTACATCCGCCGCACGGGCATCGAAGCCCTGCAGGGCGCCGACATCCTGAGCACGGCTCCCGGTCTGTACAAGTCAGAGGTTGAGTACCCCAGCAGCGCCATGGGCGGATATCTCCGCGACATGGCCCAGGTGCACAATGCAGACTTTGGCACCCGGGTGCTGTTCACCACTGCCCCGTACAACATCTTCGACACCCACGCCAACCAGGCGGTGGGGCATGCCAATCTGCTACAGGACGTGACTGTAAGCATCGATTCGTTCATGACTGACATCCGGAACCTGGGCAAGAGCGACAACGTCACGTTGTTCTTCTACTCCGAGTTCGGACGGCGGGCCATGGACAATGGCTCCGGCACCGACCACGGCACCGGCGGAGTGGCCTTCGTCATGGGCGACCACGTCAAGGGCGGCCTCTACGGTGAGTACCCCTCCCTGGAGCCCGGCAAGTTGGAAGACGGCGGCAATCTGCAACACAACGTAGACTTCCGCTCTGCCTATACAACGTTGCTGGACGGATGGATGGGCCTCGACGCCAAGGCGATTGTCGGCGGCAACTTCGAAGCGATCCCCTTCCTATAGAAATCAGTTGGTAAAGAGCAGCTAAATTTAGAAGATCAGCCTCTGCGCCGAAGTGACCGCTGCGGCGCAGGGCCTCTAAACCTTGAGGAGAATAGCTATGGCTAGTGTATTCCTGGGAATAAACGACCGGACGTTCACCTACAGTTTCACGGCTGGGCGCTCCGAGTTCCAGGGCACCGGGTTCCGCAACCCGATGGACTTTGCCCTGGGCCCCGACGACCTGGTCTACATCGTGAACCGTTCCTATGAGTCCCGGTCGGACGGCACCCGCATCAACCTGTTCCGCATCGGCGAGGACAAAGAAGAGTACATCACCGAGTTCGG
>VFHG01000031.1 GCA_009392075.1 SAR202 cluster bacterium | reverse complement strand
GGCGGCGTGCAGAGAATGACCTCACGGACGCCGGCCACGCGGGCCGGAACAGCCGTCATCAAGACAGTCGAGGGGTAGGCGGCACTGCCACCTGGGGCGTACAGGCCAACCCGATCCAAAGGCCGGACCAACTCGCCCAAACCCTTCTCGCGGTCTACCCAGTCGCTGGGCATTGTTGCTTCGTGGAAATCACGCACCCGCTGGGCGGCCAATTCCAAGGATTCTCGCAGTTCTTTGCTCACGGAGTTTCGGGCCTCGGCCATCTGCTCTTCAGTCACCCGGAAATCTTCCAGGTCCGAACCGTCCAGCAATTTGGCGTAGCGACGGACAGCAGCGTCGCCTTCTTGTCGCACGTCGTCCAGCATCTGATGCACCGACTGCAAGGGCGTCACTCCCTCTCCAAAGGCCTCTTGGGTGCGGGCCAATACCGACTCGGGCAGCGAGTCCAGGTCCAGAGGGTCGATTCTGACCAGAACGTTCTCGGCGTTCTGGGCTCCTTTAATCACATTAAGGGCCAACTGGTTTCTCCATTTTTTCAGAGCTTGTTTAGTCCGGAACGAATTCCCGGACCTGGGCGATAGTCGCGGCCAGGGCTCGCTCTTGGTAGGCCGATACATCACCCTCGGACACTTTCTCGTAGACCTGTTCCAGACTGCGGGGCATCCCTTCGAGGAACTTCCCCACGGTCCGCTGCACATCTTCATCATCACGATACAGCCGGTTCAGCGCCCCTTTCAACCGGTCCCAGGTGAACTCCCAGACCTGGAACCGCCCTACGCGGTCCTTCCACTCGGTGAGCAGCCCGTCTTCAAAGAAGGGCATGGACACGTTGTGGTCTGAGCAACCCAGCCACTTTTCAGGAAGGGTATCGCCGTTTATCTGGAGCAGGGCCTGCCGGTCCAAGTCTAACTGCATCGCCCGGTCCCAGATGTTTGCCTCGACCTCGTCGTCGGTCAGCCTGCTCTCTTCCGCGGTATCGAAGTGAGGCCGGAACACGCTTGTGATCCAGACTTCGTCCGCCGCCAGATGGCCAACGTAACCGGCCAAGAATGCCCTGGACGCCGGCGTCATATCCGCTCGCAGTTCCGGGTGCATCCGGAACATGGTCCTGGCTCCGGTACCAACCTCTTCCACCGAGAGAGGCGCGAAATGCGTCTGCTCCCTGGGCCACCTGGTCATCGCACGGATGTCCGGGGCGGTGGAACCCAGGTAATAGCTGCCCAGATGGTCAAATATGTAGCCGCGGTCCAACTGCTGCGTGACCTGGTCGGCCAGATATATGTGCATCGGTAGGTTTGGCATTATCTATAAACCCGCAAGAGACCTGACAGGTCCCTACCCTTTGGCGTTTCGGCCAAACAGGTTTTCATAGGCCTCTGAGTGGCCGTCGAAGAGATAGCTTAACTGGGATGCGGCCACATCGATGGCGCCGCAGTCCCTCAGGTGGTCAACGGCTTCCAGCAGTTGGCCTTTTTTGATCAGCAGGCTCACGTTAAACCAGTCCTGCTCCTCGATGTTGTAGACCCTGGCAACCGTGGGCCCGCGCAGTCCGGCCAAGTCAGGGCGGGCCAACACCGTGGAGCTGACCTCCTCAGCCGAAGCTGCCCGCACGTTGGCAGTGAGGCGATAGTAGGGCTCGGCCCTTATGTGGCCTTCCATCAACTCGACGATGGACCTGGCCAGGGCCAGAGCCTCGCTAGAAACCGATAGCAGGACCGGATTGGCAATGAGGCACGCCTGAGAGGCTAGGATAGTGCCCTCATCCAATTGTTTAAGTTGATTCTCACGGAGCGTGACCCCGGTGGCTGTGAGGTCGGCGATCAGGTCGGCGTAGCCGGCTGCCGGGGCCGCTTCCATGGCGCCGCTAGCCGGGACCAACGTGAAGTAGTTGATGCCCCGTTCGTATAGATATCCGCGAAGTAGCCGGGGGTATTTGGTGGCGATGCGTAGCTGCTTTCCTTCTTGCCGGAATTCCAAGGCCAGATCGGCCAAGTCGGACAGGGAGGTAACGTCCATCCAGGAATCCGGTACCGCCATGACGAACTCGCAGCGGCCGTATTCCAGGTCTTCGATCAGCACCGCCGCCCGCGCTTCATCGTTGCGGTATTCCAATACCCGGTCCAATCCGGTCACGCCCAGTTCGGCGCTGCCCTCTTCCACTTTCTGGGTGACATCGGCCGTCCGTTGGAACAGCACCTCCACCCCTGGGATAACAGGGACCGTGCCGGTATAACGCCGGGAGTTGGGCCTGGAAACGGTTAGTCCGCAGGCCCTCATGAAAGCGATGGTTGAATCGTACAACTCGCCGTCGCTAGGTAGAGCGATGCGCAATTGTGCGTGTCCGTTATTTCTGTTCTGATTAGTCAAAGTCTTAACTATTTCGCCCCGATGGCTATCAAAGCGTCCAGGTTATAGGCGAACCCCAGCGCCGGGACCGGTTCGCTGCCGCCCAATGCCCGGGATAGTGTGTCGTAACGCCCGCCGCCTCCCAGGGCTCCAGGCCAATCTGAGTGGTTGACTTCGAAGATGACGCCGTTGTAATAGGCCAGCCCGCGGACCAGGCCGAAGTCCAACATGATTTGACCCTTGCTGTCTGGCCCGTCGGACACTTGGCCAAGGACCTCTGCAAGGCGGTCAGCGGCGTCTTGGTTGGCCCCGGCCGAAGCCAGGGTCGCCTTGACCGATTGGAGCGCCTGGTGGGGCGCACCCTTGATCACCGCCAGGTCGCTGGCCAACTCTAGACCATGGCGGAGCGTCTTTTCATCGTCGGTCCCGCGGATCTTGTGGAGCAAACGTTCAACGACATCCTCCGGGGTGCGCTGGCCGAGTTGGTCGGCTGAGTTCCATTGCAGCAGGCCGAGCAGCACGGACCGCGCCTGAGTGTCGTCCAGCCCCTGGACCCCCTGCCGTAGCGCTGCGTCTTCCGGGTCTACTGATCCATTCGAGCCGCCGACCAAGTGTAGGTGCCGCCCTTCTTCCAGGAAATCGGGCACCGCGGAGCGGCCTTCCCTAAGGCGAGGCATGCTCTGGATGATGAAGGACCGGGCCCGCTCAGAAACGCCCACCGGGTCCAGCAAACTATCAAGGATATCCAAGTCTGCAAGTTGAAGACTCCAGCCGGTTAGTCCGAGTTGACTCGGCACTGCCAAGGCAAGATTCAGAAGTTCCACGTCAGCGAAAATATCCGAAGATCCGATTAATTCGCCGCCCACCTGGGTGAACTGACCGCTGGCCTCCGGATGGGATTCGTCGAACCGGAAAACCGGACCGCAATATTGCCACCGCGCCGGAAGGCTGATGTCGGCCTCGTTCTCCAAGTAGTGCCGCATGATCGGCGAAGTGAATTCAGGGCGCAGGCTGACTGAGTTACTCCCTGTATCGGTGAAACTGTATAGCTGGGACGCCAACTCGCCGCCCGACTTTCGCAGGAACAGTTCGGTGGGCTCCAGCACCGGGGTTTCCAACTGCCGGTAACTATAACCGCCTAGAAGTTGATATAGCCGCTCTTGCAGGTCCAGCTTTCGGCGCCAGGCGTCCTCAGGCAGGTCGTGCATACCCTGCAGGCGGGAAACCGTATTGGACGTAGTTATCGGTTGGCGGTACATGTCGAATAGCTGAAATACTGGCTGAATAAATAAGGACGCCTCGATTGACATGAGACGCCCGGCGACTGCCAATATTGTACATCAGCCCTAGAGCTACTTCCAAGAATGGAGGGTGTTGGAAGCGACATCTTCACCGCTCGTTCTGAGCCCATCGAAGGATGCGTACAAGCCATTTTCGAGGCAGAAACAACTTCAACCCGGACGGTGGTTCGACAGGCTCACCATGAGCGGACCAAGGCAACTATGGCGGGGAAAAGCCTACAAGAACTCTACGGATGC
>VFHG01000030.1 GCA_009392075.1 SAR202 cluster bacterium | reverse complement strand
CTCCAGCCAAGTAACTCCCTTGAGGTCCAGGTAGTTGGTGGGCTCGTCCAGCACCAGCAGGTCGGGGTTACCCAGGAGGGCTTTCGCCAACGCCGCCCTCGTGCGTTCGCCGCCACTGGCTGACGAAGCCGGCGAGTCAAGGGTTTCTGCTCTGAGTCCAAGGCCGTCAACCATCCGTTCCACGGCCCGCTCGTAGGTGTATCCGCCCAGAGCTTCGTACCGCTCTAATAGCTCGGCGTAGCGAAGCCCGGCTTGTTCAGCATCGCCATTCGGCCCCTGGGCCGCGGTTTCCAGGTCCTTTTCCAATAACCTGATCTGGTCAAAGGCCCGCATGACCTCTTCCCGAAGCGTGCCCCCGGTCTGCATCTGAGGGTGCTGAGGAACGTAACCGACCTGGATGTCGTTGGAGCGCGCCACTCTGCCTTCGTTGGCGTCTTGGAGTCCAACTAGGACTCTGAGAAGAGAGGTCTTGCCGCCGCCGTTGGGGCCAACGATGCCGATGCGGGCACGTTCGTTGATATCCAGATCAACGCCCGAAAATATGATGTCGGCTCCGTAGTGGACGGCCAGGTTAGAGGTGGAAACCAGAGGCATGAGGCGGGTGGGTCTCCCGTGCGAACTCGTAGTTGGGTACAGCGGTTTTGGTCACAGACCGCCTCACCTAACTATAACCGAATCTGGGCGTTCCAGTTAAGCGAAAATATATTTGCTGACGAATTTCGCGAACAAACCGGCGTGTTAGACTTCCAACGCTCAGCTTCATCATCTTACACTCATGGAGCGCCTGGTTGACACCCGAAAAACGTCCCCGTTTCAGGATGGGTTACATCGTCAGCAGGGTCCACAGGGCGCTGTACCAACTGCTCAATGGGCGGTTCGTGTCCGGACAAGGAAATGTCAGCTTCCTTCTCCTCAGCACCCGTGGCCGGCGGTCCCAGCGGACGCGGACCCTGCCATTGCTGTATCTGATGCACAATGGAGACCCCTGCGTCATCGCCTCCAAGGGAGGAAGTCCTGTGGCGCCCGACTGGCTGTTTAATATCCGGACCAACCCTGAAGTAGCGGTGCAGGTCGGCGGCTTGCGATGGGAAGGAACTGCCCGAATTGCATCCGGCGAAGAACGGGAGCAACTCTGGCCTAAATTCGTCGAATGTTATTCGGGATATGAGGGCTATCAGACCCACACCACCCGGATATTTCCCATCGTCGTTATCACCCGGTCAGAAGAATGAGCCCATGTTCTAACTTTCTTTCAGGATGTATACTGGTCGCATACACCATAAATTGGATAGATGCAGGCAAGTAGGAGGGACCCATGTCGACTGAAACTCAAGGTCAGACTTCGGTGCAATCCCAGGCACTGGTCAAGATCACCGAGATGGACCATATCGTTCTGCGGAACAAAGACGTAGAGGTCTCGTTAAAGTTCTACACCGAGGTTTTGGGCCTACAGGCCGAGCGGGTCGACGAATGGCGGGCCGGTGAAGTCCGTTTCCCTTCAGCCCGGATAAACGCCGACACCATAATCGATTTCTTCGGCACTGATCAGGAACCCATCGGCAAAGAGGGGGACAAGAACCAAGACCACTACTGCATGGTGATCGAGCCTACGGACATGGAAGAATTGAAGAGCAAATTCGAGGCTATGGGCGTGGAGATTCAGGCAGGACCTGGAAAACGGTGGGGTTCCCACGGCGATGGGATATCCCTGTATATCTACGACCCGGACGACAACGTAGTGGAGCTTCGCCACTACTAGGGTCAATTGGAATTTAAGTCGCAAAGAGTGGCCAATCTTGAAACGATTGGCCACTTTTCTATTGTGTGAGGTGACGGCGGATGACCCAGGCCTGGACCATGCCTGAATACAGCGTGAGGGAGAGCAAGCGGGCCCGGCAGGTAATCATCAAGGTCTCTTCATCGATGGGACTTGAGGTGGTGGTGCCCGTAAGATTCAGCCGATCTGAGATCCCGGCCATCCTCTGGGCCAAGGCCCGCTGGATCGAAAAAACCCTGGCGCAGACCCGCCCGGTCGAGGAGTTAAAACGTCCCGAATCGATCACATTTGGGTTGCTGGACGAGAACTGGCAAGCCGAATATTCGCCAGCCCAAACCCAGCGGGTCGGCTTATTTGAAAAAGCTGGTAATGTCCTGTTGTTGACCGGCCCGGTGGAAGACCCGGTTGCGGTCGCAGAGACGCTGAACCGATGGGTCCAGAAGCGGGCGAAAGAGATATTGGTCGCGTGGCTGGGCCGGTTGAGCAGTGAACTGTCTTTGCCCTTCAGCCGGGTAAGCGTGCGGCGGCAGAGGACCAAGTGGGGGAGCTGCTCTGCTGAGAAGTCCATCAGCCTGAACCGGAACCTGCTGTTCCTTCCCCTGCCGTTGGCTCGGTACGTGCTGGTCCATGAACTGTGTCACGGCCGTCGGCTGGACCATTCCAAGAAGTTCTGGAGCCTACTGGAGACCTTCGAGCCCAACTCTCGCCAGATCGCAGCTAAGGTTAGGGAAGCAGCGGATTCGGTGCCCCGCTGGGCCCAGGTCTAGGTCACCGCTAGCCCGCCCATCCTGAGCTAGAGACTGGATGGTATCTGATAATTTCCTAGAACTGGCGCAGTTTGGGCGCGATCAGGGCCAATACGGCCATCATCCCGATGCCGAACAGTCCGAAGAGAACCGCTGCAGTCGGAGCGCCGAGTAGGCCGGCAGCCGCCCCGGCAGCGAGGCTTCCAAAGGCATGGGCGTAGATTGCCAGGGTCCGCAGGCCCATGAGGCGACCCCGAAACTCTGGCCGTCCGGTCTTCATCAGCACCGTGAGCACCAGCACTAGGCTTGATGAGAACAGCATGCCGGTGACCACCAAGATTCCCACCGAAAGATAGAAATTGGTCGAGGCAGCGAAGACGATCATGGTGGAATGCCAGCCGACCACCGCTAAGATGCACAGAAGTCCGGTGTGCTTGAGGTTGGGTATTGAAGCCCAGAACATGGACCCGATCAAGCCTCCGATACCGAAGGACGAGATGAGAATGCCTAGACCCACTGAGTCTCGGGCCAAAACCTCCTTGGCGAAGATGGGCACCAGGGTGGTGTGGAACGAAAACCCGGTGATGTTGAATATGACGGCAACCAAGAGGGCTGACCAGAGCAGTTGTTCGCCCTTAACGTACCGCAACCCCTGGGCGACCAATGTGAAAACCGATTCCCCTTTTTGGGCTTCGCTCATCCTAGTGGACCCCATCAACATCGCTGCCGAACCGCTTGCGATGTACAGCGAAGCCACCAGCACGTAAGCGCCTTCCGGACCGAAGATGTCGAACAATAATCCGCCAAGGATCGGTCCGATGACCAGCGCAATATTTCCGCCGGCGCTGATCAGAGCAACAGCATTGGGTATGCGGTCGGTCGGGACGCTGTCCACCGCCAGCGATTGGGCCGTGGGCATCTGAAATATCCGGGCGAGACCGGCGGCCAACGTCACGATGAAGATATGCCAGACCTCGATCTGCCCGCTGACGATCAACACCAGCATAACCAACGCCAAGAAGGCTAAGACGGCCTGAATAATGATCATCAGCGTGCGGCGCGGGATCAGGTCAGCGGTGGCCCCGGCGAAAAGGGCCAGGAAATTGAACCCCATCCTGGCCGACGCCGTGAGCCCAACCAGGAATGGCGAGTCAGTTAGGTTCAGCACATACCAGACAACGACAATCATCTCCATCTGGGACCCCATCTGGGAAATTGTGATTGCCGACCAGATGAGGCCAAAGTTGCGCTGACGGAGTATGGAAATGGGGCGGACGGCCCGGCCTAGGTTTGCGGCCAGGTTTGATTTCACGAGTCGAACGTCGACCGAACGGGAGGCATGGGGTATGAAAACCGCCTTATGATATGGGAGGCCCGACCACCGAAATGGGCCTCAGAAAGAGTACCGCCCCACCGGGTGCCTGTCCAATGGCTGAGGCCCCGTTCAATCGTTACGGCAAATGCCCGCTTGAGACCGTCAGCCTTTTTAGCGGGTATAGCAGGGCATATTGACGGTATTCGTCGCCATTAATACGATAGTTCTTCATCATTTCAGTGCAGCGTTTTGGTCAGGGCTATCCAATGAGGGAAATCGATGATTTTCGAACCCGTGGTATTAGAGGGTCAACACGTGCGGCTAGAAACCCTCTATGAAAGCCACCTAGACGGGCTCTGCCGGGCGATCTCCGACGGCGAACTGTGGAAAATCTTCGTGACCATCGTTCCTCATTCCGATGACATAGACCAGTTCTTTTCAAATGCAAAGGCTGCTCACGAACGGGGCGAAGGTCTGGCTTTTGCCACGATAGTCAAAGAAGGTGGAGACCAAGTGGTGGGGTTAACCCGGTTCATGAACGCCAACCTGGCAAACAAACGCGTCGAGATCGGGTTCACCTTTCTCGGCAGGACTTGGCAGAGGTCACAGGCCAATACCGAGGCGAAGTTGCTGCTGCTCACCCACACCTTCGAAACGCTAGGACTGAATCGCGTGGAGTTGATGACCGATTACCTAAACGATGCTTCGCGCCGGGCCATCCTGCGGCTTGGGGCCAAGGAAGAGGGCGTCCTACGGAACCATGTGGTAATGCCAACGGCCGGATCAGGGACACGGTTGTCTTCATCATCCTGAAGAATGAATGTCCAGGGGTGAAGCAGAACCTGGAGTACAAGCTCGGTAGCCGGCGCTGCAGCGGTTCCGTCAACCATTCTGGAGCGGGAGAAGTGAGTCCGTCCCGTCATGCTGCTACCTGGCGCCGGGTATGACCTCGTCCACGAAGTAGGTGATGGAGCGCATCGCTTTTTCGGCGGAGATGTTGCCCCAGGCGAAGACGCCGATGAAGTAGTTGATTCCCGAATCTTCTATGGCCCGCCAAACTTGTTCGTTAACGGTCTCGGGCGAACCGGCGATGATCTTTTCGTCGGCCAGCAGAGCATCGAAGTCGTAGAGCCATTTCAGGTTGTCAGAGTCGCCGATATTCCACAGGTAGTTGATGTTGTCACACCAAGCTTTCCAGGCAACTCGGGCCTCTGCCACAGCCTCGGCATCGGTGGGCGCAATGTAGACATGGCGCGTCTGACCCTGCTTGGGTTCCGCTGCCCCATCGTTGATCCGATCCGGGTCACCTTTGTGCTTCTCCCATAGTTCTTGATACAGATCGAAATGCTTTTTTGTGATCTCGTTGGTGTCAAAGATGTGGCTGGTGTGGATGGCGTTCTTGGCCATCCAGGGTACGGTTTCTAGGTTGCCGCTGGCATACCAGATGGGCGGGTGAGGCTTCTGGTAAGGCTTGATCCAGAATTTGATGTCTTTGTAGTTGTAGAACTCTCCCTCGTGGTTCAGAGTTTCGTTCTGCAAACCCTTGAGGAGCACGGCCAGAGCGTCGTCGAACATGGCCCGGCCTTCTTCAGGGTCAACGCCGAACCGGGCCACTTCATAGGGGACGATGCCACGGCCCACACCCAGTTCCAATCGGCCGTTACTGAGATGGTCCAGCATGCAGACTTCTTGGATCAGCCGCAGTGGGTTATATAGGGGCAGCAAATAGACCAGCGGGCCCATACGGATTCGGGATGTACGCTGGGCCACCGCGGAGAGGTACATGCCGGGCGAGGGGGCAACACTCAGCGGCGTGGTGTGGTGTTCCGCCACGTGATAGCAGTAAAAATCCTGCTTGTC
>VFHG01000029.1 GCA_009392075.1 SAR202 cluster bacterium | reverse complement strand
AGGACGGCGACGAATGGCGCTGCTTCCAATGCGGCCGCGTCTACTATCCAAACAAGCCGCCTGTGGAGCTGCAACCGGGCGCAGCGGACGTTGAGCACGTCGGAGGCGAACGGCCCAAGGTCCGCCGGTCCGCCCGCCGCTTGAATCCCGTGCTGGCAGCCACCAGGTTCAACGAAGAACAGTGGTGGGCCAAGAACGAGACGGTGATCTACCACCTAGACCGCGGCAAAAAGGTGCGGGAGATCTCCGAGATCGTCGGACAGGGCCCCAGGCAGATTCGTGTGGTACGAGAACGGCCGCGCGACCTGCGCACCACCGAGCCGGAGTTGGTCGGCGCCCGCTAAAGCGGAAAGACACACCCTCCCATCTCCCCACCTAGTCACCGGGTCGTAAGATTGCTCGATCCCCTTCCCGCAATTTTGCGGCCCGTATTGCGTTGCCGCCGTGACGGGCATCACACGGTCCCGACCTTCCCTACAACCTTTTCGTGCTGTAACCTAGCCTCCAAATCAGGGGAGCGAGGAAGAAATGAAGGCAATACGCGCGTATGAGATCGGCGGGCCCGAAGTCCTGAAACTGGAAGATGTCCCAGAACCTACGGCCGAGTCCGGCCAAGCGGTGGTCGACATCAGGTCAATCGGCGTCAACTACACCGATGTCTCCAGTCGAAAGGGCACCAACCCGCCGGCCAGCTTCCCCTGGACCCCTGGCAGGGAAGCCTGCGGAGTGGTCACGGCAATCGGCGAGGGAGTGACCGAAGTGAACGTAGGGGACCGGGTGGCCTACGCCATGCACACCGGCTCCTACGCCGAGCGCCAGGCCGTGCCATCGTGGCTGCTGGTCCGCATACCCGACGCCATGGACTTCGCCACCGGCTCGGCGTCACTCCTTCAAGGCATGACCGCCCACTTCCTGGTCTTTGGCATCACCAGGCTCAACCCCGGCGACCAAGTGCTGGTCCACGCCGGAGCGGGCGGGATGGGCTTGCTGCTGATCCAGTTGCTGAAACGCCTGGGCGTCCACGTCTTCACCACCGTCTCCACCAAAGCCAAGGCTGAGATGGCCAAGCAGGCGGGAGCAGACCAGACCATCCTCTACACCCAGCAGGACTTTGCAGAGGAAATCAGCAAGGCCACCGGTGGAGAGGGCGTCAAGATGGTCTTGGATGCCGTGGGGCAAACCACCTTTGAGAAAGGGTTCAAATGCCTGGGAAGGCGCGGATACATGGTCCTTTACGGACAGGCCGGCGGCGCGGTCACCGACACCAACACCCGGTCCTTACAGAACGGGTCTCTGTATCTGACCCGACCCGGCCTAGGAGATTACACCGCCACCCGTGACGAGTTGCTAGGCCGAGCCGAAGAAGTGTTGAAGTGGGTCCAGTCAGGCGAGCTGAAACTCCACATCGGACTAACATTGCCATTATCGGAGGCAGTGGAAGCCCACCGCCAACTGGAAGGCCGGGAAACCGTCGGCAAGATTCTTCTCACTCCTTGATCAAGCCCACTGCCATTCTGAGGCGTCAGCCGAAGAATCTCGTTGCCACTGGTCAAACAAATTTAATGGGCAAAGAGACAGCGGGCATCACCTCGATGACAAGATTTGGAGCACTCAAACACGGTTTGACATGTAGACTATCCCAGGCTGACTACCGATCGGAGGTTTTCCATGACTGAGAAGTTTTTTGGGGTCCATTGGATGCTGGCAACACCCTTCCACAATGACGAGAGCATCGACGCGGAGTCCATAGTCAATCTGGTGGACAAGGCTGTCTCATCGGGTTGCCAGGGTATAGTCTGCCTTGGTGTGACCGGCGAAGCAGCAAGGCTGACCGACCGCGAGCGTTACCAAGTAGCGAACGCCGTTATTCAACGGTCCCAGGGTCTGCCGGTAACCGTGGGGGCCACGGCTGGCAGTACCGCCGCGGCCATCGAACGCAGCAAGGAGGCCCAGGAATTGGGCGCAGCGGCCGTCATGGTCTCACCACCGCCCATGGGCAAGCCCAACCCCGACGCGGTGTTGGCCCACTACTCCAGGCTGGCCGACAACATCGATATTCCGATCGTCGTACAAGACTACCCCAGCACCTCCGGCGTACACATGTCCCCCGACTTCATCGCCAAGCTGGCCAGAAGCGTCCCTGCGGCCCAGTACCTGAAGCTGGAAGACCCGCCGACGCCACCCAAGATCTCGGCCATCCGCAAACTAGTGGGCGACGATATGCCCATCTTTGGCGGGCTGGGCGGGGTTTTCTTGCTGGAGGAATTGGCCCGTGGTTCCGCCGGCGCCATGACCGGTTTCGCCTACCCCGAGGTCTTGGTGGATATCTGCCGGCAGATGGCCGAGGGCGACAAAGCCAAAGCAGAAGAGCTCTTCACTCGCTGTCTGCCGCTGATGCTATTCGAGTTCCAAGAAGGCATCGGTGTCGGCATCCGCAAGTACGCTTTGCAAAGCCGCGGTTTCATCGAGAATTCCAAGGTCCGCCATCCGGGACCGAATCCCACCGACGAGACAAAAGAGGAATTCCACCGGCTGGTTGAGAGCACGGGGCTAGCGAAACTCTAAGCTAATCTGGTTCTTAGATTCGTCGGCTACTGCGCCGTCCACCCGCCGTCTATGACCAGTTCGCTGCCGGTTACAAAGGATGACTCATCCGAAGCCAAGTAGAGGACTCCGTAGGCCACATCCTCGGACTCCCCGTAGCGGCCTAAGGGGATGCGGGAGATCATCACTTCCTGAACCGCTGCATCTGATCGCCGGGCCTCGGTCATGGGCGTGACGATGGGGCCGGGATGGACCGAATTGACCCTGATGCCCTCGGCTGCGTACTGAACCGCCGCCGACTTGGTAAAGATTCGCACTGCACCCTTAGATGCCTGGTACTGGGGGCTGCTTTCGCTCATTCCCACCAGTCCCAACTGGGATGAGATGTTGATGATGGAGCCTCCGCCGGCTTTCCGCATCTCTGGGATGGCCTGACGCGTGCCCAGAAACACGCCCTTGGCGTTAATGTCCATCACCCGGTCCCACTCGGCCACGGTCGTTTCCTCTATGGAACCCCTGGCGCTGACTCCGGCGTTGTTCACCAGGATGTCCAGCTTGCCGTAGCGGTCCACCGACTCGTTCACCGCCGCCGCCCAGTCCGACTCGCTAGTCACATCCAAACGCACGAACACGGCGTCACCGCCGATTTTATCCACCAAGGCCCGGCCTTCTTCCTCCCGCACGTCCCCCACCACAACTTTGGCCCCTTCTTTTACGAAGAGCTCGGCTTCAAAAGCGCCCATGCCCCGGCTACCGCCGCTGATGAGTGCAACTTTTCCTTCTAGACGCATCGTTGTGGCTCCTTTGGTTTGGATTCGCAGGCTCCTTCTCCCGCGGCGGGAGAGAGTTGGGTGAGGGTCCCGCCCTAGTACCTTGTCTGTTGGTTCATGGGCATGAAGGTGCCGGGGTGGACCGAGGTTAGGCCTGCGTCCACCGGTAGGCAGATGCCAGTGATCCAGCGGGCTTCATCGCTGGCTAAGAACAACGCGGCATAGCCAACGTCCCAGCCGGTGCCCTCGGTCTTCAGGGGAGCGGCATCGGTCCGGAACTGGCGTAGGTCGTCGTTCATCCTTGGTGCCACCATCGGTGTGTAAACCAAGCCGGGGGCGATAACGTTCACTCGGATGTTGTCCGCGGCGTGGTCGGCGGCCATCGAGAATGTCAGTCCGATCACCCCGGCTTTGGATGTGGTGTAAGGCGTACTGCTGTGAGCCCGGAGCCCGGCGATGGAAGCGATGTTGATGATAGCTCCGCCGCCGCCGCTGGCGATGATGTGAGGAATGGTCGCTTTGCTGGCCAGCAAGATGGTCTTCAAGTTGACCGTCATCACCTTATCCCAGTCCTCTTCACTGACCTCAACCACAGTGCCCCGCTGGGAGATTCCCACGTTATTGTCCAAAATATCCACACGGCCGTAACGTTCCATGGCGGTCTGGGCCATGCGTTCGCAATCATCGATTTTGGTCATGTCGCCTTGGAGCGTGGATGCCACACCACCC
Source organism: SAR202 cluster bacterium (assembly GCA_009392075.1). Next base: position 1,432 of record VFHG01000029.1, on the reverse strand, counting down.
TCTTCGTGGATGATATCGAGGGTCTCTCTTGCCCGGTCCTCTTGGAAGTCCACCAAAAGGACCTTAGCCCCTTCTCTAGCAAATAGGATTGACGCCGCTTTCCCGTTTCCAACACCTTCGCCGCTGGATCCGGCGCCGGTTACGATCGCTACTTTTCCCTCTAGTCTGGGTGGTCGGTCCGCCATTGGTTGCACCTCTAAGAATTACCCTCTAAGGATTACACTGTTGATGATGGTTCGAGCCGAGTGAGCGAATAGGGTTTTCGGCCCGGTCTACATTAAGGTACAATGTAAGAAAGGAATCCCATTGTCAAGATATCCTAGTGCCCCGGCGGAATTCGTCGGCCTCCCCGATTTCTGCGCACGGTTTCTTGACTCGACATGGGACGCACCCTAAACTGGAATCGACACATATTGGTGAGCCTGAGATAGGCCACTGGGACGTATTACTGCATGCAGAGCAACCTCAACCACGGGGCGGATGTCGCCCTATTCATCGACTGGGAAAACTTCAAGATCAGCCTGGCTGTGGGCCACCGCACACCCAACGTATCGGCCCTTAAAGAAGAAGTCTCCAACCACGGGCGCGTGGTGATTGCCAAAGCCTACGCGGACTGGGTTACCAGGGCCCCGGAACTCCGGGGCGCCAGCCAATTCCTGAACGACCCTCCCTCCCTCTACGCCGCCGGCATCGAGCCCGTATTCGTGCCCACGAGAGCTCCTTCTCCCAACGCAACCAATGCCAACGGCATGCGCACGGGACGCATCAAGAACAGCGTTGACGTCAAGATGACCGCCGACTGTATCGAGATAGCACACTCCTACCCCAACATTGGCACCTTCGTGCTGGTTTCCGGGGACTCGGACTTTATCCACGTGGTGAACGCCCTCCGAACCATGGGCAAACACGTGATCGTCGTCGGCATCTCTTGGAGCACGTCACGCCGGCTGGCTGACCAAGTAGACACCCTGATCCTCTATGATGTGGATGTTGACCCGCCAGAAACGATCGCCGAGCCCGCCGAGCCCAGTTTTCAGCCTGCCGAGCCAGCCCCTGACCGAACATCCGCGGCTGACTTGAATGACATCATCCGGGCGATCGAAGAAATCATTCGCGACGAGCGGAAAGCCGGCGGCAACCCATTATTGACCTCGATCAAGCAGCGCCTGGTGCGCCGCTACCCCGACTTTGACGAGAAGAAACTGGGCTACACCGGGTTCAAGCGCCTAATGGCCCGGGTGGCACAGAATGGCAACGTCCGGCTGATCACCGCTGGCCTGGTCGACTGGGCTATCATGGCCGACGAGGACATTCCTGAAGGCGCAACGGAAGCAACGTTCTCTGGGTCCAATGCCCGCCCAGGTCGCCGCCGTGGACGGCTTCCCCGCTCCAGACAGGAGGACCGAGCGCCAGAACCGGAACCCATCGGCTC
>VFHG01000028.1 GCA_009392075.1 SAR202 cluster bacterium | reverse complement strand
TCCGTATCGCCCACGAACGAGAGGAAGTGGAAGAGGTTATCAAAGCCCAATTGGAGATCGAGCAGTGCTCGCCTGGCAAGTATTACCCATTCAACGACCTCACCTGGAAACTATTCGAGGAAAAGACCGGCAAAAAACGGACGGGATAGACACGGACCAAACTTATCCGAAATCCATGGCGTGATTGAGCAACGTATCTTACGTATATTGGGAATTGGCAAATCAATACCATGGACTTGCTTAACGATGGAACAACTTAATACGAAGCGAACGAAGAACCTGAGGAATTGGCTGCTCCCTGGAGTTCTGGGGTTGCTGTTATTCATCATTACGGCTTGCGGCGGCGATGCAGCCGCCACGCCTGAGACTACTGGAGCCGGCATATCGTCAACGGAAACGACTCAGACGGTTTCAATCGGGGACAGCGCGGCGGACCAACTGGTCGCAGCCCAAGAACGGGTCATGATCAACATCTACCGGAAGGCCCTGCCTTCGGTGGTGAATATCCAGGTTGTCCAGGGCCTGGAAGGTAATGACGGGACCCGGCAATTCCCCAATGTCCCCGGTATCCCCGATGACTTTTTGGAGCGGGGCGAGGGGTCCGGCTTTGTGTGGGACGACAAAGGCCGCATAGTCACCAACCAGCACGTTGTGGACGGGGCTAAGATGGTTACGGTGATATTTTCGGACCGGACACAGGTGTTGGCCAAGGTCTTGGGCGGCGACAAAGATTCGGACCTGGCCGTCTTGGAGCTGATCGACCCGAAGGGAGGTCTGATACCCATTGACCTGGGCGACAGCGACAATGTACTCGTGGGGCAACTGGCCGTGGCCATCGGCGCACCCTTCGGACAATCCTTCACCATGACCAGCGGCATCGTTAGCGCCGTAGGCCGCACCATTCGTAGCAGTTCCAGTAATTTCACCGTTCCAGAAGTGATTCAGACCGACGCCCCCATCAACCCCGGAAACTCCGGTGGCCCTCTGCTGGACCGCCATGGCCGCGTGGTGGGAATTAACACTCAGATAATCAGCCGGTCCGGCAGCAGCGCTGGAGTTGGCCTGGCCGTACCGATCAACATCGCAAAGATGGTGGTGCCCGTTCTGATCGAGGACGGGAAGTATGAATACGCCTGGCTAGGAATCTCGGGAGGGTCGGTGGGCACCGACGTTGCCCAGCTTATGGAACTGCCCAAAGGCACACGAGGGGCGCTCGTGATCACGGTTAACCGTAATAGCCCTGCTGGTGACGGCGGCCTGACTGGGAGCGACCGGACCGAGGTGGTAAACGGAGTCCAGTACGCCTTGGGTGGAGACACCATAGTCGGGATAGACGGCTCCGAGATACGAGACATGACCGACCTTATCGTTTATCTGACGAAACATACGAGGCCCGGCGACGAGATCATGCTTGATGTGATCCATGGTGACGGCTCTTCTGAGCAACTGCCGGTGGTACTGGGCACCCGCCCCGGCAAAGGGTAATATAAGCGGCAACAGAGCCAGGGAATACAAGGGGTGGTCATTTGGTTTCGGTTGGAGCGATCTTCACCTCGCCGGTGAAGTCCCTTTCTCTATCTCAGCAGACAACTGTGGCCGTTGGAATTTCGGGCATTGAAGATGACCGCCGTTTCCACCTGATCGACGCCGAGGGCGGGTTGTTGACCCAACGTCAATATGGCCGCTTGGCCTTGGTCCAAGCCCAATACTTGGGCGAGTCCGACTATCTGACTCTCCGGTTTCCGAATGCGCGGGTCTTGGAAGGGCTGCCGGAGTTGGGTGATTCGGTGACGACCAGGATGTGGGGCCGCCAGGTCTCCGGGCGAGAAGTCACTGGAATGTGGAGCGAAGCCCTTTCATCGCATTGCAGCTCACCAGTCCGCCTGGTGAAAACGGACGACCCAGGCGCATGTTTCGATGAATACCCGGTCTCGTTGTTATCACAGGCTTCCGTCGATGGCTTGGAAGGCCGGGTAAACGGCGCACCCAAATTCGATGGCCGAAGGTTTCGGCCTTCGTTTCTATTCGAGGGGTGCTCTCCCCATGAGGAAGACACTTGGCTGGGTGGCGTGGTCCAGATTGGCCCAGAGCTACGGCTGAGGCTGGTGGCGCCCGATCCCCGCTGCGCCATCACAACCCTAGACCCCGACACCGGGGAGCGGGACTTCGACATGCCCAAGCTGCTGCTCACCTACCGTCCGAGCGCTCGTGCTCCCTACTTTGGCGTCTACGGCACAGTCGAAACCATCGGCACGGTATCGGTTGGGGATTCGGTCCAGTTCACAGCTTAGGTTTGACACCTATCCAGGCCGTCTCTACACTCGGCTCGTCAAGGAATTCTAGCGTCTGTGCGCCAGACGACAGCCATTTTACCAGGGAGTAGACCATGAAACCGAATCGGATCAAGCAGGTTATGCGCGAAGGCGGGCTGGCCATCGTGAGCCACGTTGGATTTGCCGACCCTGCTGTTGTTGAGATCATCGCCAGCGCCGGGTTTGACGGCGCTTTCATCGATATGGAGCATACGGTATTCGACCTGCAGACCGTCGGCGAGATGATCAGAGTCGCCGACCTCTGCGACATCACGCCGGTTGTTCGAGTGCCTGACGAGAACCCCAAGACCATCCTTCGTCTGTTGGACATGGGCGCCCAGGGCATCCAGGTGCCCCATATCGCCGGCGCCGAGGGCGCTAGGAAAGCCGTGGAGGCTATTCGCTACCCGCCCCTGGGAGAACGGGGAGGGGCCGGCAGCTCCAGGGCCGCTGGTTATGGCTCGGTGCCTTGGAACGAGCACATAAAGACTTCGAATGAAGAGATTCTTCTCGTCGTGATGACCGAAGACAAGCGGGGACTAGCTGAGATTTCAGAGATAGCCGCCGTGGACGGGGTCGACCTAATCGCCCTCGGCCCCACTGACATCAGCGCGGCGCTGGGCATCACCGACCCGACCGACCCAAGCCTGAAGCAGACCTTCGAGGAATTGGCGGCCAAGGTCAAGGCCGTTGGCAAGGCAGGAGTTTACATCCCGGTGAATCACGCCGCCTGCCGGTTCACGCCCCAGGACCTGCTCAAAATGGGCGTCAACTACACGTCAGTCGCCCCGGCCCCGCCGACCATCGTACTGAACGCCCTGAAAGCGTCGGCCAAGAACATCCGCGAGGAAGCCGGCAAAGCCGTCACAGTCTAAAGCGGATTCCTTCCAACCCGCCAGGCTCACGGTTGGTGACTGGGGAAGCAACACGTTATACTCTGGCATACCTTTCCGCAGAAACCGCACGGTTCGATACGCCATTTGCTGGAACCTGCCCAACCCCAAGGAGCCGAGCGCTCCCGGAGATAGATACCATCAGTTCAGAAAACTTGATTGGGTCCCCAGCAGGCATCGTTGTCACAGACGACGCCGAGATAGACTCTGCGGAACCCATTACCAAACGGGAACGAGACCGGGATTACCTAGAGCTGAAACGACGGGTGACCCAGGCTGGACTGCTGGAGCGCCAGTACCTCTACTATGCCTGGAAGATACCCAGCGTGGTGGCCATGGTCGCCGTCAGCATCGCCATTCTAGTCATCTTCAGCAGCACCCTGTGGATACAGATGCTCAATGCCGTGTTCCTAGCCCTAACCTTCACCAACCTGGGGTTTCTGGGGCACGATTCAGGACACCGGCAGATGTTCACAAATGCCCGCCAGAACGACTGGGTCTTGCTGGGTGTGGGGTTTTTGACCGGTATGACGCCCAGTTGGTGGCAGGACAAGCACAACACGCATCACCGGGCGCCCAACGTGATCGATGTCGACGGCGATATTGATGTCTCTCTCTTCGCCTTCAGCGAAGAACAGGCCCTGGCCATGAGGGGGATCGGCCGTCTTACCGTCCGGCACCAGGCGTTCCTGTTCTATCCGTTGTTGACGTTGACCGCCCTCAGCCTGCTTTTCGGCGGTATCGCCTACCAGATACGCAAAGAGCGCATGCGTTACCCGGTCATGGAGCCGGTGTTGGTGGTTGCCGGGCTGGCCGCCTATCTGGCGGTGATCTTCTTCTTCCTCGGACCCTGGCACGGCGCCGCATTCATCGCGGTCCACCGGGCCCTGGGCGGGGTTTACATGGGCTCGGTCTTTGCTCCAAACCACAAGGGAATGCCGATGCTGGACGAAGATACCGAGATGGACTTCTTGCATCAGCAGGTGCTAACCGCCCGGAACGTGCAAGGCAGCCCATTAGCCGACTTCTGGTACGGCGGGCTGAATTATCAGATTGAGCATCATCTGTTCCCAAACATGCCCCGAAACAACCTCAAAAAATCTCAAGTGATCGTCCGGGCATTCTGCGAGGAAAAGGGAATAGCGTACCACCACACCGGGGTATGGCAGTCGCACAAAGAGATACTCGGATTTCTCCATGATGTCAGTAGGCCGGTGCGGCAAAAGTCTAAGCAAATATCGGCCTGACCATTCAGATGTGATACCGAAATTTCAAAGGCCGCCCATTTACGGGCGGCCTTTTTGGACTCTTTAGCGAGCCATTACGATGTCATTGAGAGGAATTAAATGACCGACCTCGAAAAGGAAGTCGACCAGCTTTTTATAGGTTATTTCAGGGATTTCAGCAACCTTGATCTCAAGGCCATCGTCTCTTATTTCCATCACCCATGTACGTTCATGGTGCCCCAAGAGGTGCTGGTCTTCAATTCCGAATCTGAGATCGAAGGATTCTGGGGCCCACGGTTCGCCGACTTAAAGGCGCTGAACTTTGACCACACCGAGCGGGCCGAGGCAAGTATCAAGGTCCTGAACGACAATACGGCCATCGCCAGCAGCAAGGCGGTCAGGTTCGGCAAAGATGGTTCGGAATTAGAGCAACGGGGCGCTACCTTCGGCGTGCGGAAAACCGATGACGGCTGGAAGATTGTAACGCTGATACACCACTCACCTGACAACGTCCCTGCGTTTAGCTGAGTGGCTGGCCGAGGCTAGAATTCAGTCCCGACTCGACATGATTTAAATTCACGGGAATCGATCATTGAAGAACAGTGATGCCGGCCGCAGGATCTGTCCGAGCGGAGGTGTTGAAATGACCACTGGTTCGGGAGCAGTTAGGGGAGATGTCTTCCTTTTTGTCGGCACGAGGAAAGGGGGATTCATGCTTTCTAGCGACACCTCACGGCGGGAATGGAGTCCGGCAGGCCCATATTCCGCAGGCAGTGAAGTGTTTCATTTCGTCTACGACCCAAGAGAGGGCAGACGGACCATAGCGGCGGTCAACCAGATGGTGTGGGGTCCGGAGATTCAAATCACCGAAGACCTCGAAAGTACTTGGTTATACGGCAAAGGTCAGCCGAGATTTTCTGAAGATACCGGGCCGAACGGTTGATCGGCTTTGGCACGTCGAACCGGGCCGGGAAAGCGAACCCGGCGTGCTATACACTGGGGTCCAGCCTGCCGCCCTTTTTAAGTCGGAGGACTACGGCGATCCCTGGAATGAGGTTGCGGGGCTTTCCAACCATCCAACGCGGGACCAATGGCAACCCGGACTGGGCGGGCTTTGTCTCCATAGCATGGTGTTTGATCCGCGTGATAATGACCGGTTCTGGGTCGGGATGTCGGCCGTGGGTGTTTTCGGCACCTCGGACAGCGGCGATTCCTGGCAGGCCATGAACCAGGATGTTAGAGCCGAATTTTCCCCCGACCCGTTCCCCGAATTCGGTCAATGTACTCACAAGCTTCTTTCCCCAAAATCTAGGCCGGATGTCTTCTATCAACAGGACCATTGTGGTGTTTTCCGCAGCGACACGGCAGGCGAAAACTGGACAGATATAACCGGGGATTTGCCGTCACGGTTCGGCTTTGTGCTGGGACTACCCTCCCAAGACGCGGACACGATCTACGTATTGCCCGAGGATGAAACCACAAGGGAGCAGGTAGGCGGTGCTTTGCGCTACGTGACCGATGCCAAGATGAGGATGTTCCGCAGTCGTAACGGTGGCGGCGACTGGGAGCCGACTGGGAGCCGATGACCAAAGGGCTGCCCCAGGATAACGCCTATATCAATGTGCTGCGTGAGGGAATGGCGACAGACGCGTTAGACTCTTGCGGGATCTATCTGGGGACTACCACGGGCCAGATATTATACAGCCGCGACGATGG
>VFHG01000027.1 GCA_009392075.1 SAR202 cluster bacterium | reverse complement strand
TGTGTGGCCTTTGCTATCCATGTCGTCTAGGGGAACCACGTCGCCGCATTCCACTCTCCGGACTTCACCGTCGCTAGCACCGAACTCCCATACTAACGATAAAACAACGAACCACTGCGTTCGTGGAGTCGGATGGAAATCAACAAAAAAGGCGCTGTAGTAGGTGGCGAAGAAAGAATCCGAGGTTGGCTGAGGAGCCGACAGCCCTCCCGGATTGCTACCGGATGTGACCGTCCCTTCCGCGAACTCAATCTCCACATCCTCGAAGTGCGTCTCGACGCCCGAGTCTGCGTGCAGGCGAACCTATTTTATGTGTACCTTCAGCTGATGGGCAACTTTACCATACGTAAGACGTGTGGTGATGCCGCGATTTTTGACGGCAAAAGCAGAAGGCCCCAGCGTCTGAATTCAAAGCTGGGGCCTATGCATTTGCCGTTTTTTCCAATCCGGCGGATTGCTCCGGGACCCTACTTCTTCAGTTCGATCAACAGAGCGTGGGAACCGGTGGTCCCGACATCGTGCGCGGAATGGTCAACCGCGTCCAAGTAAAAGGTCTCACCGGCTTTGACTGGTACTAGGACCGTGGGGCCGTCTGGGCCCGTAAGGTCCCACGTGCAATCGGATATCGCGTAACCAACCATGTTGGGATGGCTGTGCATCTCGGAACTGTCACCGGGTCCAGTGCGGGTGTACAACACCCTCACATGCTCGTTCTCCAGAACAACCTTGTAAACATGAGGTGCGATTTGAACTGCGTCTCCTCCGGCCATTTTCTTATCGTGCATCTTTGATTCGATTAGAGTTTTCCCGTGCACTCAAACGTGGGTGTTTCTCGCAAGTGTTTGATGCATACACAGTCGGATGGGTTCGTGCCGGGTCCGTTGGCGAGCAGCCAAAACAAAAACCCCCGATCCTATTCAATAAGACCGGGGGCTTTGGTTTCTCCGCTGAGCCTGTCCGCTGTTTAAACTTGATGTGCCTTGAGGTAATCGCGGACTTGGTTGATGGTCTTGGCCAAAATGTCCGGGTCTTCTTTCCAGGGATAAACCGTTGACTCGGCATTTGGAGCCAATTCAATCACTTCGATGGCAGCCTCGTACGAGTGCGACGGTGTGTTGTCAGGCATGACTAGCATCGGAGTCTGACACGTACGCACGAAGTCGCGGGACACGCTGTAAACGAAGTCGGTTGAATCGACGCGGTAGAGGTTGTTTAGGTAGGCATCGACGGTCTCCATGGTCACGTCGTCCCGGCGGTCGGACAACACAGGCCCCCAAAGATCATGACCGGAGTCGTACATGGAATCAGGGAACTTGGCATTGTGGCCCACCGGCTGGCAGAGCACGCCGGCCACGATTCGCTCAGGCGCCCGTTCCATGAGTTTTAGCGCAAACGGGCCGCCGATGCAGTATCCGATGAACAAGAACTTATCTACGCCTAGGTGGTCCAATAACGCCAGTTGATCGTCGGCGAATGCGCCCCACGGATCGTCGACTGGGACCGGCCCGCTAGACTCGCCGCCGTTGGCGTTGCGCTGGTCCATGGTGATGCAGCGGAAATCGTTCTTGAACTCCTCCATGGCGTCGAACACTTGGCCAGGCCAATTGCTGACTAGGGAGTTCAATCCCCCGCCGGGTGTGGCCAGAAGCGGGAAACCGGACCCTGCTTCTTCGTAGTGGATGCTGACATCGCCATTGGTAAAGATCGGCACGATAGTTACTCCTTGATAAAAGGTAGGTTTCAACGGACCGTATTGGGTTCATTGTAACTGGTGGCGACAGGATAGCACGGCTTCCAAGCTGAAACGCAATCACCACTCGAATAGAAAAACATCAAGTTTCTATAACGGGTGACTTTTCGGTTATAACTCCGGACATAAGTCCGCCTCCTTCCTTGGGAACGGAAAAGGTGACTAAGGTTACCACGGGACCAGAAAGCAAATCACAACCCTCACGATCTCCTGATAGAGGTCTGGCATTTGTATCGCCAGGTAGATGGTGACACACGTGTCACTCACCCCAACAGAAGGGTCACCGTTCGCGTTGTGCGGTGGCCCTTTCTTTCGTTCATCGATTTTTGTTATCTTCGTTCCATAGTCGAAAAATGTAAAAGAACAAAATCGTGGCAATGAGTAGGTGGAGAGATGCCGAAACCGGAATTTAAAGCCGACCAAGTAGGAAGCCTGTTGCGCCCCACAGAACTCCTACAAGCAAGGCAGGCCTATAAAGCCGACATGATAGGTTTAGAACAATTACGTTCGCTAGAAGACGAGGCGATAATTGACGTGTTGGCAATGCAGAAGCAAGTCGGCATCGAAGTGTTTAGTGATGGCGAGATGCGTCGAGATGCGTGGATGTCTGATCTAGCTGACGCAGTAGAGGGCTTCATTGACGATCACAATATCCTCCGATGGCACAATCCAGATGGGAGTATTGTTGACGAACCGAGCCGGTCGAAGATAGCGGCGAGCAAATTGCTCCAGACTCAACGATTAACAGGGCACGAATCATCATTTTTGAAGCGGCATTCCCCTGGCCCTTTCAAAATAACCATGCCCAGTCCTGTTTCTATATCCAGAAGCGGCTACAAAGACGGAGTTACCAGCGAGGCCTACGCTACACGTGAGTTGTTCTTGGCAGAACTGGTGGAGATTGTCCGGAGTGAAATGCTCGCCCTCGTTTCTGATGGAGTTTCCTACATCCAGCTCGACGAGGGATTTACTGACTACATAAGCGCAGATTGGTTAGATCAGCTACGAAGGAATGGGGAAGATCCTGATATGAGATTGGCGGCGGACATTGCGGCCGAAAATGCATGTTACGATTCCGTTTCTAAGGAAAATGTAACTCTAGCCATCCATATCTGTCGTGGTAATTCGAGAAGCCGTTGGGGACGAAGTGGCGGTTACGACTGGCTAGCTGAGCAGGTATTTTCGTCGCTCAATGTAGACAGATTCTTGTTGGAATACGACAGCGACCGAGCAGGGGCGTTCGATCCCCTTAGGTTCGTACCCAGCGGAAAAACGGTGGTATTGGGCTTGATAACGACTAAACATGGTCAGCTGGAAAAACAAGACGATATATTGCACCGCATCGACGAGGCAACAAAATACCTGCCAATTAATCAGTTGGCACTCAGCCCGCAGTGTGGGTTCGCTTCAGTTGCCGAGGGTAATTTGCTTTCTGATGAAGACCAACGCCGGAAGTTGGAACTGGTCGTAGATACCGTACGCAAAGTGTGGGGCTAACTATACCAACCTGCGATTATTCTATGCCCGCAATTGGCCGTTTTCTATTCCTCGATAGACTGTGACATCGATGTCACACATCAGATCCCGACAACAGATATTCACAATTGGATGGGGGCACCGATGCCCCTATGAAGTTCCCATAACAACTATTGCCCGGTAGATTGTGAAACACGTTTCACCACCCGGCCGGCCAATACGCGATGGTGATACCAACTTAAAACAATTACCCGGTCCACCCTTTTACCACGGCCCGTTGGGTGGAGACCGATTTCCTAAGAGTTCCTGGATCAATCTCCTCTACGTTGTACAACAATGAACGGCAATAAAGAGTTCAATTAGAGAGCACCGGCAGACGATATATAAACAATCCCCATTCAGCTTCTATGGACTCCGGTTAACCGAAATCATAGTTGGTCTTGCCTTTAGTTATAGAATGGTTCGGTTGGCCCGGCGGTTAATTTTCTCTTGGCACATCTCCTTCAAGTCCATATTGATTCGAACTTAAGCGAGAAACCCTAATTATGGTCCGTTGGGAAGATATTCATCCAAATGAACAGGCGAGTCTAAAGGAGCGGTTAGGCCGGAGATACTCCCCGCCTTTTGAACAGACTGCCTGGGTAGAAGCCCCGAAGTTGACCGACGCCCGGGTCGCCATCGTAACAACGGCTGCGATCCACCGGTCCGATGACCGGCCATTTTCTGGTCACGAGGGCGATTACCGCATCATACCCGGCGATATCGCCTATAAAGACCTGGCGATGACGCACTCCAGCACGAACTTTGACCGCAGCGCATACCAACAAGATGTGAACGTTTGTTTTCCCCTGGACCACTTGAGGACCTTGGTTGGCTCCAAGGAGATTAGGTCCGTCGCGGACTGGCATTATTCTTTCATGGGATCAACGGCGCCCGAGCGTATGGAACAGGCCGCAACTGAGGTTTCAAAATTCCTTCTCGGAGACCACGTTAATCTGGTGTTGCTCATACCTGTTTGACCCAATTGCACCTACGCCGTGGGCGTACTCTCTCAATACATAGAACGTGCTGTAAGCGAAGGCGGCGCCGGTATTGCGACGGTCCAGGTGAGCCTGATCAGACCAGTCTCAGAAGCAGTGCGGCCGCCTCGGGCATTGTGGGTGCCGTTCCCGTTGGGTCGGCCGTTGGGCCCGCCCAATCGCCCTGATGTCCAGATCGACGTATTACGCCAAACCTTGGGATTGGTGGACCAGCCAGCCGCCCCCGCACTGGTCGACTATCCCGACATAATTGAAGACGATATCCCCGACGAGGAGGGATGGTCTTGCCCTGTGATTTTCCCTACGGCTGAACCACATACCGAGTCCGACTCGTTGAAGGCCCAATTGCGTAGGGAAACTCAACTGCTGCGGCCATGGTTCGATGAAGGACTCCGCAGGCGGGGCCGCACCACCGTCGGAACGAGCGGCAAAGGACCCGACTCCATCGGCGAGATGCTCGGGGTCTTGGTGAACTTCTCAGCGGACGCCGACATGGAAGTCCCGGATGGTTATGCTCATCCGATGCCCCAGTTGCTGCGTTATCTCACCGCCGATATCAGAGCATTTTATTTCGAGGCAGCCACCTCGAAACCTGGTGTGCCGTTCCCCTCGCCAGAGGACCTAGAAGAGTGGTTCTTCTTGGAAACGATGGTAGGCGATGTCTTTTACCAAGTCCGCGAGAGGCTGGTGAGCGCGGACATCCTTGTCCTTTTAGCTAATGGACTAGAAGACGATGAGATCGATAGTCTGTTGGTCCTTATGGCAGGCACCACCGCACAGACGGCTGACGAGGTCGTTCGGAAACCCGGAATAAGTCGAGACCTACTGAAGGTCTCAGTCGAAGATTTTTATGCCGATCTGGTAGGCCGCTTTGCCCGGTCTATCGTCCCTATCGCTATGCGAGACCGGCGTCACGAGCGGATTAGACAGGCCAAA